>NZ_JBWKMB010000002.1:0-272383 GCF_056431025.1 Nitratireductor lacus
ATATCGTTCATGAAAGGCTCATCGGCACCTTCTGCCGCCTGAGCCCGACACCCCGGAAGTTCCGGTTCGGGGCGATCCAAAGAAGGGGTGCACGTCAGGAGAAATTCGCCCGCTACTCGAACCGGATTGAGGTTTGGGGAGCGGAATCCAACAACGTATATGCCGACCGCGATCCGAGCTTGTTTGGCACGCTTGGCGGATCGGGCACTGTTGGATCCGTCCTGCTCGAGAAAAATGCGCGCATTGCGCCGGGCGACAATTCAACCGGCACATTGACCGTCATGGGTTCGCTCGCCTTTCACGATAATTCGATCTACGAGGTAGATGTCCTCGGCAATGGCACGAGCGACAATATTGCCGTCAAGGATATCGGCTACGAGTCTTCGCTCGATATGTTCGAGCGCGGCGGCAAGGTGACGATCGGCAATGGCGTCAACGTTGAGGTCACAGCACTCGATTCCAGTACGAGCTACCAGAGCGGCCAGACATATACGATCCTGACCGCCGAAAAAGGCATCTCTGGCGAATTCGCCGAAGCGATCTCGAAGTCAGCCTTCCTTGATGTCGATCTCGTGCACAGCGCGAAAGCAGTCGACCTGAAGATCGCCGTTCTGGATGCAGGCAGCCCCGGTGACCCAGGCGGACCTGGAGATCCGGGCGGACCTGTAGACCCGGGTGGGCCTGGAGATCCCGGTGGCCCCGGAGACCCCGGCGGGCCTGGTACGGGCCTCTTTGACCGCGTCGCCGAAACCGGCAACCAGCGCAATGTCGCTGTCGCGCTCAACACGCTGGAGCAGAGTGGCTCGTCGCTGCAGCTCTACAACAGCTTGCTGTTGCTGAGCGCCGAGGAAGCGCGGAATGCTTTTGAACGGCTTTCGGGCGAGGTTCACGCATCGACCCAGACTTCGCTCATTCTGGGCAGTCAGCATGTGAGAGACGCCGTCAACGGCCGCATCCGGGCCGCTTTCGGTGACGTTGCCGCCGCAAGCCTGCCAGTTCTTGCCTATGGTGAGGATGGCCCTGCATTCGACGACGCGGTTGCACCTGGCCCGGTAGCCTGGGGGCAGGCTTTCGGATCGTGGAGCGATCTCAACGGTGGCATCAATGTCGGCGATCTGGACATTTCGACAGGCGGTTTTATGGCCGGCATCGATGCGCCGCTCGGAAACTGGCGGGCAGGCCTTCTTGCCGGATACAGCCACTCGACTTTCAACGCCGATGCGCGTGCATCCTCCGGCGATAGCGACAATTACCATCTCGGCCTTTATGGCGGTTCGCAGTGGGGCGCTCTGTCCTTCCGTTCCGGACTTGCCTATACATGGCACAGGCTGTCGTCGAGCCGTTCGGTGGCGTTCCCCGGTTTCAGCGAGCAATTGACCGCAGACTATGATGCCGGTGCCTTCCAAGCCTATGGGGAGGTGGGCTACCAGTTCGACAGCGCTGTCGCAACCTTCGAGCCCTTCGCAAACCTGGCCTATGTAAACCTGCACACCGATGGCTTCACGGAAAAAGGCGGGGCCTCCGCCCTCACGAGCGCGGACGAGACGCTCAACACGGCGTTCACCACACTGGGGTTGCGGGCATCCTCCGATTTCGTGCTCGGCGGAATCCAGGCAACCGCCAGCGGAACGGTGGGCTGGCGCCACGCTTTCGGGGATATCGATCCGTCCTCGCAATTCGCTTTCACCGGCAGCGAGGCATACACGGTCTCGGGAGTTCCCGTTGCTAAAGATACAGTCATGCTCCAGCTCGGGCTTGACATGAAGATGACCGAGGCGGCCACGCTCGGCATAACCTATAATGGCGAGTTCGGGTCTGGGTCGGGAACCAACGGTCTCGACGCAAGATTGGGCATTCGCTTCTGATGATTGTCCGCAAGGTCTTTGTGACAGTGGCGGCGATGTTTATCGCCGCCACGGTGGTTTCTGCACAGGCCGATCCCGGGTCGGAGAATGCTCCATCCTCCCTGTCGGAAACATACGACAACTGGACGGTTGCTTGTGTGGACCAGAGCCAGAAACGCCATTGCGCATTTTCCCAGCAGCAGATCCAGAAGGACGGTCAACGTGTTCTGACGATCGAACTCACGCCTTCCGACAACGGCGGATTGAGAGGCTCGCTCGTTCTGCCTTTCGGTCTCGATCTCGAAAAGGGAGCAACCTTCAGGATTGACGACCTGCCGCCGGGAAAAGCCTCACATTTTCAAACCTGCCTGCCCATCGGGTGTGTTCTCGCCCTGATCTTCACAGCGGAAACGACCAAAGCCCTGCGCGAGGGCGAGGCACTGAGAATTGGTGTCATTGCCAACAGTACTAAGAAGGAGGTGCCGTTTTCAGTCTCGCTGAAAGGTTTCTCGCAGGCGCTCGACCGCGCGATCGGCTTGACGCCCTAACGAACGTACTCGTTGCGAGGGAGTAGTCGGCGTTTGGCGGCCACTCCACCCCGCGTGAGCAACTCCAGAACCGGATTGGCGCGACAGGATTGTGATGCGGGGCGGTCCGACAAACCGGGGTCGAGAAAGAGGAAGGAGACGATCCGTGTGGAAGTGTTTTGTTAGAACGGTGTTGATCTGCAGCGCATTTTTGGGGAGCGCGGCTTACGCGGAAGACGTCGAAGGAGCCTCGGATCATGCACTGCTGAGCCGTTTTCCTACGGCAACGATCCGAGCGTATCAGGTTAGGGATTTCGATGTGGCGATCCTGCCGGCTGGAAGGATCGACGATGGCGAGGCCCCTGGAGATCTGCTTGAAGTCGAAGGCAAGATCACGCGGATCGGCTATCGCATTGCCGGTGAGCGCTCGGCGCTGGAGGTTATGCGCAATTATGAGAGTGCGCTGGCACAGGCGGGCTTCGAGACGGTGTTTGCGTGTGAAAGCCATGAAACATGCGGCGTCGACATGATGGCATTTATCGCCAACAGCGGTACTGTTCGGCCGCAAGGATTCGGCGATGCTTTCTTTGGCGGTACAGCGGAGCGGGCCCTTTTGGCTTCGCAGGAGAGTATTGATGGCGTTTTCCATGTGTTCCTGCACGTTGTGGAGGACACGTCGAACAACAGAACGCTGTTGTACCAGCAGGTCGTGGAGGGGGTTGCGCTGCGGACCGATCAGGTAGACGTGTTGCAGGCGGGGGAGTTGCAGCGTTCTCTGGAACGCCAGGGCCATGTGGCCGTACAGGGCGTCTACTTCGACACCGGCAAATCACAGTTGAAGCAGGAATCCGGCCCCGCCCTGGATCAGATTGCAGAATTGCTTCGGGCGAATTCGCATCTGCAGGTCTATGTCGTGGGTCATACCGACAATGTGGGTGATCTGGCGGCGAATACGGTCCTATCGGAGGCACGGGCGGCTGCCGTGGTGGCGCGACTTGAAGCCGATTACGGTATTGAACGAACACGCCTGATCGCCAGAGGCGTGGCCTCCCTGGCGCCAGTTGCGAGCAATGCCGACGAGAGTGGCCGATCGCGCAACCGCCGTGTCGAAATCGTTGCGCAATAGCGGATAAAGGTGTGATGGGGAACACGGCAGCCACTTTCGTTGCAGACTTTCGCAAATGGTTCGTTCGCAATCTGGTGGTTGCTACGGGCAAGGTGGATGCAGAGCGCGGCCAGGCGCTTGTGCGGATCGTCCTTGTCCCCCTGTTCGATGTCTACATCATCACCGTATTGGCCCTACAGGGGCTTGATACGATATGGGAGTGGCTCGCGGTCATTGCCGTCGTCGCATATGTGCCACTGTCCTTCTTGCTGCTGTTGCACATCACGCGGCAGCCTGGACACATTGTTTGGCGTCGGTTGCTGGCAATGTTTGGCGATTACGGAGCAATGGCGCTCGCCATGTCGGTTGGTGGCATGGCCATGTTGCCAGTTTACGCAACGCTGTTGTGGGTGACTGTTGGCAACGGCATGCGGTTCGGCTCGCGCTACCTTTTGGTGGCGACCTGCATGGCGCTGGCCACCATTGCTATCGCCACCGTTTTCAACACCGAGTGGCGCAATGATCCGTATGTGGTTATCACCCTGATTCTGACCACTTTGATCGTACCAGCCTATATAGACGGTCTGCAGCGCGCGTTGCGCGGTGCTCTGGATGAGGCCCGTGAGGCGAGCCTCGCCAAATCGAACTTCCTCGCCCAGGCGAGCCACGACCTGCGTCAGCCAATCCACGCGATCAGTCTGTTCACGGCGTGCCTGCGTGATGCCGGACTTGGCAGGGAAGAACGGCAGATGGTGGAGAACATCGATCGTTCCCTACACGGTGTCGCTGGTCTGTTTCGCTCATTGCTGGACATTGCGACGCTGGACAGTGGCAAGGTCAAGCCGAAGTTGAAACCCGTGCTCATCGGTGACGTGATCGCAGAGGTGGTGCGACAGTATTCGGAGATGGCGCAATGGGCGGATGTGGAATTGCGATCGGTGCACTGCAGAAGTGTCGTTCGCGCTGATGCCGCATTGCTGTCGACCATGCTTCAGAACCTCGTCAGCAACGCACTTAAATATGCACCCGGTTCGCCTGTTTTGGTTGGCTGTCGCCGGCGAAACGGTCAGTTGACGATCGAGGTGCATGATCGCGGCCCCGGCATACCAGATGAGCATCTCGAACAGGTTTTCGACGAATTCTACCAGGTGAGAGAGCGTGGTGACCGTGACGTGGAAGGCGTGGGTCTTGGGCTGTCGATTGTGCGCCGTGTCGGGGGGCTGATGGGTCTGGATGTCACCCTGCGCTCGGTTCCCGGGCGGGGCACATCGGTGGCAATTGCCGGTTTGGTGCCATGCGCTGAACAGGTTGTGCCCGCGCCGCAACCGACGACGGTGCCGATGCATTCCGCGATATCGGGCATGCGCGTACTGCTCGTTGAGGAAGACGAAGACGTGCTCCTGGCCAGTGCCACCCTGCTTCAGAAATGGGGGTGTGTCGTTCAGGCTGAAACAGGCATCCCGGTTAGGGGAGTGAGCTGGGATGTCGTAATTTCAGACTACGATCTGGGCGGCAAGCGCACGGGTGCAGACTGCATCGCAGTCGTCCGTCAACTGGTAGGGCGCGCGATTCCGGCCATCATCGTGACGGGGCACGACGAAATGCGCGTTCGACAGGATCTTGGCGATGATCGCATACCCATCCTTGCAAAGCCGGTTCGCCCGGCCGAGTTGCGCTCTGTTTTGACAGCCCAGGCCGTGGCCTCAGGGTGACTGATCCAGGCCCAAGGCAATCGCCTTGGCGGCGGCGCCGGCGCGAGTCGTTACGCTCAGCGCCTTGAGAACCGCGGAGACATGAATTCGCACCGTGAAGGGAGAAATGTCTAATCTGAGGCCGATCTCCTTGTTGCTCAGCCCGCAGGCAAGCAGGCGCAGAACATCGATCTGGCGCTGTGTCAGGCCACGAAGGGGCGCGTCGGTTTCGCCTATGGGCAAACCAGAGGCTGCCAGTTGCAGGACCATGTCACCATCGCGCACCGCAGCGACTGCAGCCATGATTTCGTGTGGCGGCAAGCTCTTGCAGATGAAGCCATCGGCACCGGCACTCATCACCCGCTTTGCGGTCTCGATGTCGTCGATCATGGAGACAACGATGATTGAGGCACGGCTAAAGCGCTGGCGCAGCGTTGGCAGGGAAGCTTCCAGATTGCCGGTCGTAAACATCAGATCGAGAATGAAAGTATCCGGTGTCGGTTCTTTCGAGGCTAGCGCCAGAACTTCTTCGACGGTCGCAGCTTGTTGGATCTCTGCTTCAGGTTGCTGCCGCTGAATTAGCCGTGCCAGGCCATCCCGGAATACAGGGTGATCATCGGCGATGATAATCCGGTCATGGCGCAATCGGAGTCTGCCCTTCTGATTGGAAATCGGCGGCCAGCGACGAATAGCACCGCTGCGGACGGCGGACCAGATAGTGCGATTGTACTAGGCGTCGGCCGTCGCTCGTATTGGAGTTACCGAGAGTGCGGTCAGCCACCAGATGCGCAAGCTGAAGTGCTCTTCCGGTAGTTGGGGCGCGACTATACCTGGTTGACGGGCCAGGTCGCAGCCGTAACTCCGCAATCCAAGAGTTCTGTTCTTAGACTTGATCCATGTTAATGCGCCGGTTCATCCAAATGTGCTAGGCGCCTCAACTGCTATATCCATAAGAGCGGGGGGAGCGTGTCGATCAAGGCAGCTGAACGAAATCTTTGCCGCGTCGACCAGCGGTGATCTTCTCGCTTTTGTGAAGATTCTCGGGTGAGGTCGCACCTCTCGGACCAGCCTGTCAGACGATGTGTTTTAGCTCCCGCATGGCTGCCACTCCAATTCCCCTGCAGGAGGCCGTCAACGGCGATCTCTACGATGGCGGCGTGAACTTTCTGGGGGGCAACTTGTTCGTCGTCTTGCTGTTCATAGGGCCTGCTGATCACGAGTTTGAGTTTTCGGCAAACCTGCGTGTGGTTCTGCTTCAGCATCCGCGAAGTCGAGCAAAGTCCTGTCGGAGCGGCTCAGGATTCTCACCACATCACTAGGCAGAATGTAGCCAAGATTGCTGCGGCCGCTTCCCATGATGCAATGAAATGGCCCGCTTCTGCCGCATTTAGGATGTCCTGTCGGATTGCCTGTTCATTGCATGGATTGCAAGTATGCCGCGTTTTACGTGATTGTTGAATGTGTTAGTAGGCGGTGATCGTCGTGGAGTGGTTATAGAATGAAGTTCTTTGGCTTCGAGAATCCACCCGCCGGGGGCGACGGTGCCGAGTTGCTGGTGGAATGCGAGCGACAGTTGCGCCCCATTGTGCTCGAAATCGTGCGATCTGCTGTCGCGACCGGTTGGCGCAAGGAGGATGTCCTCCTCTCGTTGGCGGATGTCTCGTGGGAACTGTATGAGCTGGGGCGAGATGATCTTGACGGGGATTGCAAGTAATCGCTTTGGCTGCCCCCTCCCTCCGGCTGAAGCTGAGGAACAATATTACGCCATGCTGGATCAAACGGCCGTGGCCGCATAACTAAAACCAAATGGCCTCCGGCAAACCCGGCGCGGTTCACACTGTGTGTCTCTGAGCGCCTGAAGCTGGAACTGTCGCGATCGCAACCTCCAACGAATACTATATCGATTCGCCGATCACGATGTTTGGCGTTCATCTCCTGCGAAACTATGCGGCGGCTACAGGTCGGCTCAGCCCTTGAAAGGCCTGTCTTACCGGTTGGCGGGGGCCGTGAGGATTGTCTCGAAGAACATCTCACCCGCGATCCGCGGCTTGTCACCCCTACATGTATTCGGGCGTTCACGAAGACCATCGGAATGCCACCGCACTAATACCTGGTCGCACGGCGTCTTTCGTTCGCCGGGGAATAGTTGCGCAATGGCGACTTCACCGTCGCGGAAGTCGCTTGTCTGAGCGGGTTTTTTCAACCAGAATCACTTGAACTCCGCCACGTCGAAATAAGTCAACGTCACGCCCAAACAATTGCGGTTGCTGCGAGGATATCCCATGGCTGTGTGCTTGCTGCGTATATCCGGAGCAAAAGTAAAAACGTCATGCGGAAAGGCTTCCTTGGCACCATAGGTTCTTTTTGCTGGTATGTTGCCGCTCTCGAGAGCGTAAGAATCGATCACTATACACAGTCTAATTTGCGGACCGGCGCAAGCCGTTAACCGGATAGTAATTCTGTATGGTGATCAACCTCGTGGCGCCGGATTTGGTGGTCATGGCAGGAGCATATAAATGCAGACTACCACCTTGGAAGATCGCGGCGCAGGTTCACGGCGCTCAGCGGTCAGCAGCATAATCTTCAACGAAGTTCCGCAGGATGCGGGGCCGCGGGTTTCTACGATCCGAGGCGGGGCCATGCACGTCATTCGGCCGCCGGGATCTCAACGGGTAGCTCGGGCTGACGCCAACCTGATCAGCGTGATGCTTGCGCCGTCCCCGGGGTTAAGAAGCGCGATAGGGAGCGACAGGCTACACGATTACGACGCCCCGACTGGAGCGATCGTGATCACGCCGGCAGGGGCGGATGCTCTGGTTTCGTGGAGGGCGTCCCGCGAAAATTCAACGATTGTGATACCGCCCGAAAGCTTACTCGAACTGGCTGAACACGACCTTGACGCCGACATGCGCCAACTTCGGTCGCCGCACTTCGGAACGGTCGATCCATGGGCATTGTACATCGCCCGGCTCTTGAAAACCGAACTGACGCAAAGGCAAACACCAAATGAACTATATGTGGATTCTCTGGTTACGGTCTTCGCTGTCCACCTGCTGCGGAACTATGCCGGCATGCACAAACCCCTGACACAGGTGAAGGGCGGTCTTTCCTCCAATCAGGCGCAAAGGGTACGGGACTATCTGGAGGCGAACTTCACCCGCAAACTTACCGTGGCCGAGCTGGCCGCGGTGGCCAATCTTTCCCGGTACCACTTCATCCAGGCATTTGCCCGGACGTTCGGGAAACCGCCGCATCGATACGTCATCGAGCTGCGCCTCGACCTCGCAGAAAAACTGCTGACCATAGGTGAACTGTCGATCGCCGAAGTGGCTGTCGTGTGTGGCTTTTCAAATCAGAGTCATCTGACGGCGGCGATGAGCAAGCACCGAAACCGCACGCCGGGGCAGATGAAGCAGCAAAGCTGATTCGTTCGGACTGACCCGCTTCGCCGGGGCTTGCCGGAAGCCGCAGCATACATGAAACCGTCCCGGTTTTGCGGCGAAGATCGCGCCGGGCCGGATTGCTGCGAACTCCACTGTAGCGCGTTCAACGCTGCTTATCGAGAAACGCGCCATCTCGACAAGAAATCGCACTTTCTTGAAAGACAACCCTGCCACCCGTGGGGCCCAATGGCACCATTGTGTCCGAACTGCGGCCCTTTCATGGCAATTGGGCGGGTGTTGCCATGTATCCCGGGATCGGAGGTTCGGACCTTGAAAGTCGAGGGCCCCGTTTATGCGAATGCATTCTTCGCTGCCGAAAGCAGTGCGCCATTTTTCCCGCTACGTGTCTGGCAAAGGAAGTTCTCTCGGTCGGGTTTTACACCACGCCGAGCAGCGTCTCTCGGCGGTGCATCTTCTTGCGCGGTGCTTCCGATATTCGGCGGCGGTGCTGATCGCGTCCTTCTTCGCGCTGACGGCATTGGCCACGGGCGCTCAGGCGCAGGTGGTTTTCCACGAAACTTTCGGCACGACCAACGGCCAACTACCGACCGCGACGAGCACGGCCGACGGAAGCTGGACTATCTTCGATCCTTGTCTCAACGGCCGCATCGTCCTCGATACCAATCTCAACCCGACGCATATGCTTCACCACAACACGGATACCTGCCCCTATGCATCGGGGGAGGCTGTGTGGCGCAACGTGACCGCGATCCCGGTCGAGCCGAACAGGACCTACACCTTCTCCTATCGGAGTAGCCGCCTCAATACGGTCAGCGACCCGGTTCTCAGTCAAGTGGTGACGGCGAACGCCGGCGGTTCCCTAACAATTGTCGACACGGTCAATGCGCCATGGCAGGCGCCAGGCGTCTGGGTGGACCGCCAGGTGGTTTTCAGGACCGGCCCCGGCACGACATCGGTCAATCTGCGGGTCAACAATGCCAATACCGAGGTATTCGGCAATGACTTCCTGATGGACGATATCGTCTTGGAAGGTTGGGAAGCCGATCTCTCGATAACCAAGGACGACGGCGCGACGACGTTCACGCGCGGTTCCAACGTCACCTACAGCATTGTCGTCGGCAATACAGGGTCGGAAAACGTAATCGGGGCTTCCATCGAAGATCCGCTGCCGAGCGGCATCGCCAACGCGAATTGGACCTGTGACGGGGCTACTGGCGGCGCCGTCTGCGGCGCGGCCAGCGGGACCGGCGCGATCAACACCACGGCGGACCTGCCAGCAGGTTCCTCGGTTACTTACACGCTGACGCTGACCGTGCCTCCGACGTATCCCGGCGTCACGCTGGTCAACACCGCCACGGTTGTAGCGCCGGGCAGCATCCCGGATCCTGACACGGGCAACAACACGGCGAGTGACACGGATGCTGTGTCGCCGCCGCAGCCTTCCTTCGGCGCGTGCGATGCGACGATGTATCTGTCGCAGAACAACCCGACCCAGCTCTTCCGCTTCGACACGTCCTCCAATCCGTTCCAGGTCGCTGCGGCTGGCCCTGCTGCGGGTTTCCAATACAACGCTACCGCCGTCAGCCCCACCGACAATTACCAGTATGCCATGCGGACCCCGACCAACACGCTGGTCCGCATCGGTGGCGACGGCAGCGCTGTGGAACTGGGCGTGGTCGCCGGATTGCCCAACGTAAGCTACAACGCTGGTGAGATTGGGCCGGATGGCGGCTATTACATCAAGCCGAACGGCGCCAATGCGACGCTCTATCGGGTCGATACGGCCACGATGGCGGCTACGCTCGTTCCGTTGTCGCAGTCGATAAACGTCTCCGACATGGCCTGGCACAATGGCTTGCTTTACGGCACGGCTCCCCTTGCTGCGGGTCCGCTCTACGCGATCAACCCGGTCAGCGGTGCTATTACGGTGCTCGGCGCTAACGGCGTCGATGGTGTGTTCGGCGCCATGTACGGCGCCAGCAACGGTGTCTTTGGCGGCAACAATGGGGGTGGCTTCTACCAGTTCGACCTGACGACGGGCGCAGCCACGCTGATCTCCAACCTGCAGGGCTCCGGCAACAATGATGGCGCCAAATGCGCCACCACGGCGCTCGAATTCCCGGTCGACCTGGCGATCACCAAGGACAATGGCCGCGATCTCCAAGTGCCCGGCGACACAACTTACCAGATCGTCGTCACCAATGACGGCCCCTTCGGTGTGCAGGGCGCGCTCGTCAACGACGCTTTGCCCACCGGCATAACCCAGGCGGAATGGACCTGTGGCGCGGCGACCGGCGGCGGTATATGCGGCCTCACCAGCGGCACGGGCGCGATCGCCGATGCGTCGGTGAGCTTGCCCGTTGGCGCCTCCGTTACCTTCGAGCTGACGATGACGGTGCCGGCGAGCTTTGCCGGCGATCTCGTCAACACGGCGACGGTCACGAGCCCGGCCGGTTCGCCGGACGTCGACACCTCCGACAACACTGCGACGGACACCGACACGGGCCAGCCTTCCTTCGGCATGTGCGATGCAAGGATGTACTTGGCGCAGAACCAGCCGACCGGGCTCTTCGAATTCACCACCTCTTCGAATCCCTTCCTGGTGAACCCCGTCGGGCCGGCGTCATCGATCAATTACAATGCCATCGCGATGCATCCGACCGACGGCTACATTTACGGTCTCCGCGGGCCGGCGCCCGGCACGGTGGTTCGCGTCGGTAGCGACGGAAGTGTAGTCGAGCTGGGGACAGTTGCAGGCCTCCCGGTCAACAGCGTCTCCGGCGAGATCGGCCCGGACGGCACCTACTACGTGGCGGCAAGTGGAGCTCTCTATCGCATCGATCTGGAGACGATGACGGCCACGTCCTCCGCTCTGAGCCAGGGAATCGCGACCCTGGACATGGCCTGGCACAACGGGTTGCTCTACACGGCCGTCGCCGACGATAGGCTGTATGCGATCAATCCGGCTAACGGCAACGTGACGGCGGTCGGCGTCACCGGAACCACCGGTCCGTTCGGTGGCATGTTCGGCGCCAGCAACGGCGTCTTCGGCTCGAACAACAATGGCGGTTTCTATCAGTTCGATCTGACGACCGGCGCTGCCACGCTGATTTCCGACCTGCCGGGCTCGGGCAACAATGACGGCGCCAAATGCGCCACCACGCCGCTGAACTTCCCGTCCGATCTGGCCATCACCAAGGATGATGGCTCCGACACATATGTCACGGGCTTTGACACCACCTATACGATTGTGGTCAGCAATGACGGTCCCTTCGGCGTGCAGGGTGCGCTGGTCAACGATCCTTTGCCCGCGGGTGTTACGCAGGCGACCTGGAGTTGCGGCAACCCGACCAATGGCGGCATATGCGGCGTAACCGACGGCACGGGCCCGATCGTCGACGCGCCGGTGAGCCTGCCCGTCGGAGCCTCCGTAACGTTCGAGCTGACAATCGGCATACCCAATACCTACACCGGCCCCCTCACCAATACAGCGACGGTGACGATGCCCGCCGGCTCTGTCGATCCCAATCCGGACAACAACCAGGCCAGCGATACGGATACGCAGGAAGACGAACCGCCTGTCTCGGGTGCCTGCACGCCGGTGCGGGTCGGCGGAGGGGGAAGTTTTGCGCTGTCGCCGTTCCCCTCCAATGCGTCCTATTCGGGTACAGGGTCCCTGACCTATCGGCCTGCGACCAACAGTTGGGCAACGTCGGGCGGCAATTTCGGCTGGACGATCAATTTCTCTCAGCCCGTTCCTGCCGAGTGGCTCGAATTCCGCGTCATCGACGTCAATACGACAAGCGACGGAGCTGCCTACAACCCGGTGATACAGGTGGTGGCAAACGGGGGGGCTACGCCCGCCGATTTCAGCAAGACTGCCGGCGACCTGCAATACAATCCCGGCACCGGGCGTTTGTCCTATACCGGGACGCCTTACCGTCAGGCCGTCACGCTGACGGGCAATTCGCAGGACCTGGTCAGCACGCTGCAGATCAACGCGACCAACGTCAACCCGGCCGACTACATCGCGCTCGGTTTGTGGGTTCGCCCGTCCTGCGTGACGGTGCAGAAGGTGAGCGCCGAGGCAACCGGCAGCTTCGATTTCACCTTCGAGAATGTCCGGAGCGAAAACGGCACCACGGTGGCCGGCACGAGCCTGACGACGGCCGAGCCCGACACCGCCATATCCTCCCAGACCTATTTCGCCATGCCGGGGACCGATGTGGTTCTGAGCGAAGCCATTCCGGACGAATGGGCGCTGGATACGGCCGTCTGCACCGACGAGAACGCCGGCAACACCGGCAATCCGGCGACGGTCGGGACGTTCGCCACGCCTGCGGTCACCATTCCCGGCGGCAATGTCAGGCCGCAGTCCGATCTTCAATGCGTGTTCAGGAATGTCGGCGCGGCGCCCGGATTGACCGTCGAGAAGACCGGCACGTTGAACGACCTCGACGGCGATAACCTGATCGATCCGGGCGAGACGATCAGCTACTCGTTCCTGGTCACCAATTCCGGCAACGTGACCTTGACCGACGTGACGGTCGACGATCCGCTGCTGACCAATGCCGGGATTCCGCTCGACCAGGGTCCGCAGACGCTGGCGCCGGGCGGCAGCTTCACCTTCACGGCGACGTATCAGCCGACGCAGGCCGACATCGACTCGGGCTCGGTGGAAAATACGGCGACCGGCACCGGCACGCCGCCGGATCCGAACGATCCGCCGATCGAGAGCCCGCCCGACACGGTGACGGTGCCGCCGGACGATGCGACAGGACTGACGATCGACAAAACAGGCACGCTCAATGACCTCGATGGCGACGGCCTGCTCGATCTGAACGAGACGATCACCTTCTCCTTCCTGGTCACCAACACCGGCAATGTGACGCTGACCGGCGTCACGGTGAACGACCCGCTGCTGACCGGTGCCGGCGTTTCGCTCGACCAGGGTCCGCAGACGCTGGCGCCGGGCGGCAGCTTTACCTTCACGGCGACCTACCAGCCGACGCAGGCCGACATCGACGCCGGCCGTGTGGAGAACACGGCGATGGGCACCGGCACGCCGCCGGACCCGAACGAGCCGCCGGTGGAAAGTCCCCCCGACACAGTCACGGTGCCGCCGGATGACGCGCCTAGCCTGTCGATCGAGAAGACTGGTACGCTGAACGATGGCGATGGTGACGGGCTGATCGATTCTGGCGAAACCGTCACCTATTCGTTCCTGGTAAGGAACACCGGGAATGTGACGCTGACCGGTGTGACGGTGAACGATCCGCTGCTCGCCAACGCCGGAATATCGGTGATGCCCGGACCGCAGACCCTGGCGCCCGGCGGAACCGCGACCTTCACGGCGACCTATCAGCCGACGCAGGCCGACATCGACTCGGGCTCGGTGGAGAACACGGCGACCGGCACCGGCACGCCACCGGACCCGAACGATCCGCCGGTGGAAAGCCCGCCGGACACCGTGACGGTGCCGCCGGACGATGCGCCCGGCCTGACCATCGACAAGACCGGCACGCTGAACGACATCGACGGGCTGATCGATCTCGGTGAGACGATCAACTACACTTTCCTGGTCACCAATACGGGCAATGTGACGCTGACCGATGTGACAGTCAACGATCCGCTGCTCATCAATGCCGGAATATCGGTGACGCCCGGACCGCAGACGCTGGCGCCCGGTGGAACTGCGACCTTCACGGCGACCTATCAGCCCACGCAGGCGGACATCGATGCCGGCCGTGTCGAGAACACGGCGACGGGCACCGGCACGCCGCCGGACCCGAACGACCCGCCAGTGGAGAGTCCGCCGGACACTGTGACGGTACCGCCGGACGACACGCCCGGCCTGACTATCGACAAGACGGGCGAGCTCGACGATCTCGACAATGACGGTCTGATCGATCTGGGTGAGACGATCCGCTATTCGTTCCTGGTCACCAACACGGGCAATGTGACGCTGACCGGCGTGACGGTGAACGACCCGCTGCTCACCAATGCCGGGATTTCGCTCGACCAGGGGCCACAGACGCTGGCGCCGGGCGGCAGCTTCACCTTCACTGCGACCTATCAGCCGAACCAGGGCGACATCGATGCCGGCCGTGTGGAGAACACGGCGACGGGCACCGGCACACCGCCGGATCCGAACGATCCGCCGGTGGAAAGCCCACCGGACACCGTCACCGTGCCGCCGGACGACACGCCCGGCCTGTCGATCGACAAGACGGGCACGCTGAACGACGTCGACGGCGACGGGCTGATCGATCCCGGCGAGACCATCAGCTATGCGTTCCTGGTGAGGAACACCGGCAACGTGACGCTGACCGGCGTGACGGTGAACGACCCGCTGCTGACCAATGCCGGTGTGTCGCTCGACCAGGGACCGCAGACCTTGGCGCCGGGCGGCAGCTTCACCTTCACGGCGACCTACCAGCCGACGCAGGCTGACATCGATTCGGGCTCTGTGGAGAACACGGCGATGGGCACCGGCACGCCGCCGGACCCGAATGATCCGCCGGTCGAGAGCCCGCCGGATACGGTCACGGTGCCGCCGGACGACACGCCCGGCCTGACCATCGACAAGACGGGCACGCTGAACGACGCCGACGGTGACGGTCTGATCGATCCCGGCGAAACCGTCACCTATGCGTTCCTGGTGAAGAATACCGGCAATGTGACGCTAACCGGCGTGACGGTGAGCGACCCGCTGCTTGACAATGCCGGACTATCGGTGACGCCCGGGCCGCAAACCCTGGCGCCTGGCGGAACCGCGACCTTCACGGCGACCTATCAGCCGACGCAGGCCGACATCGACGCCGGCCGTGTGGAGAACACGGCGACGGGCACCGGCACGCCGCCGGATCCGAACGATCCGCCGATCGAGAGCCCGCCCGACACGGTGACGGTGCCGCCGGACGATGTGCCCGGCATGACGATCGACAAGACCGGTACGCTCAACGATCTCGATGGTGACGGGTTGATCGATCCGGGCGAGAGCATCAGCTACTCCTTCGTGGTGCGGAACACCGGCAATGTGACGCTGACCGGCGTGACGGTGAACGATCCGCTGCTGACCAATGCCGGCGTGTCGGTGATGCCCGGGCCGCAGACGCTGGCGCCCGGCGGAACCGCGACCTTCACGGCAACGTATCAGCCGACGCAGGCCGACATCGATGCCGGCCGCGTCGAGAACACGGCGACAGGCACCGGTACGCCGCCGGATCCGAACGAGCCGCCGGTGGAAAGCCCGCCGGACACGGTGACGGTGCCGCCGGACGATGCGCCCGGCCTCACCATCGACAAGACAGGCACGCTGAACGATATCGACGGCGACGGTCTGATCGATCCTGGCGAGAGCATCAGCTATTCGTTCCGGGTGAGGAACATTGGCAATGTTACGCTGACCGATGTGACGGTGAGCGACCCGCTGCTCACCAACGCCGGACTATCGGTAACGCCCGGACCTCAGACGTTGGCGCCCGGTGGAAGCACGACCTTCACAGCGACGTATCAGCCGACGCAGGCCGACATCGATGCCGGCCGCGTCGAGAACACGGCGACGGGCACCGGCACGCCGCCGGACCCGAACGACCCGCCGGTCGAGAGTCCGCCGGACACGGTGACGGTGCCGCCGGACGATACGCCCGGCCTGACCATCGAAAAGACCGGCGTTCTCGACGATCTCGACAATGACGGTCTGATCGATCTCGGCGAGACGATCACCTATTCGTTCCTGGTGACCAACACCGGCAATGCGACGTTGACCGGCGTGACCGTCGACGATCCGCTGCTCGACAATGCCGGCGTGTCGCTCGACCAAGGACCGCAGACGCTGGCGCCGGGCGACAGCTTCACCTTCACGGCGACCTACCAGCCGACACAGGACGATATCGACGTCGGCCAGGTGGAGAACACAGCGACCGGTGTCGGCACGCCGCCGGATCCGAACGATCCGCCGGTGGAAAGCCCGCCGGACACGATCACCGTGCAACTTCCGCGGGCCGGTCTCTTGATCGAAAAGCAGGGCGTATTCAGTGATGTCGATGGAAATGGCTTCGCCAATGAAGGCGATCAGCTTCGCTACACCCTGATCATCACCAACACCGGCAACGTACCGCTGGAGGATGTGAACCCGCAGGATCCCGGTCCGACGTTCGATGGTCGAAAAGCGAAGGGCGCGCTGTCCGCCTTCACCCCGGAAGCCGTGACTTTGGTACCGGGAGAGGCGCAGGCGTTCAATGCCACCTACACTCTGCTCCAGGGCGATGTCGAGAACGGAGCAAGCATTGAGGATGGCGTTGAAAACACGGCGACCGCCATCGGCTACGCCAACGGCTCGCGCGTGACCGGCACGCCGGTTGAATCGAACGAGAGCGAGGCCACCCTGACGCTTCCCGTGCCGGTGAGCGACATCACGGTGACCAAGGTCGCCAATCTGCGCTTCATCAGGCGCGGCGAGCAGGCGCCCTTCACCATCAAGGTGACCAACAACGGCGTCTCGCAGGCATCCGGCGTCACCGTGATCGACACCATGCCTTCCGGCTTCCGTTATGTGGACGGCTCGGCGACGGTGAACGGCACGGAGGTGACGCCCGAGATCGCCGGACGGCAGATCCGTTTTGCAAATCTGACCGTTCCCGGTAGCGGGGGCGAGGTGGAAATCCGCCTGAGGCTCCTGGCCTTGAGCACGGCCGGTCCCGGCGAACACGTCAACCTGGCGAGTGTGATTGGCCCCGACGGCGAGGATCTGACGTCGCCGGCGCGTGCCGTTGTCGAGATCATCGTCGAGCCGGTATTCGACTGCGGCGACATCATCGGCAAGGTCTTCGACGACCGCAACGGCAACGGCTATCAGGACAAGGGCGAGCCGGGCCTGCCCGGCGTTCGGATCGCTACCGTCAAGGGCTGGCTGATCACGACCGACAAATACGGACGCTTCCACGTTGCTTGCGCGGATCTGCCGGAGCAGCGCATCGGGTCGAACTTCATCATGAAGCTCGATACCAGAACACTGCCGACCGGCTTCCGATTGACCACCGAGAACCCGCGTGTCGTGCGGTTGACGGCGGGCAAGATGACGGAGCTCAACTTCGGCGCATCGATCGGCCGTGTCGTCCGTCTCGACCTGAGAGACGAGGCATTCGTCCCCGGCGAGGTGGAGCTGTCGGAGGTCTGGGCCGCGGGCGTCGACCAGCTGATCGAGGTTCTGTCGCGGGAGCGTTCGGTGCTGCGCCTCTCCTACATAGACGACAGCTCTGACCCGGAATTCGCTACGGCAAGGATACGCCACATCAAGAAGCTGATCGCCGAGCGATGGCGGCGGCAGCGGCGGAACTATCCATTGAACATCGAGACGCGCGTGGAGACGGGGCAATGAGAACGCTTATCACTGCCATGGGCATTGGCCGGCCCGCCCTGGAACTCGAGCGGCGCTCCCTGTTTATGGCCGGCACTGCCTTGAGTATTCTTCTGGCGGTGGCCTCGGCGGAAGCCCAAACCGCCGGCACGGCGGACGGAAGGGTTGTCGCCGACAGCTCGGTGGCAACCTTGCCGTCCGGCGAGAACACGGAATCCGAGACAATTGCCGATCGGCCGGCAATCCCGTTTATGATCAGTGTGGATGGCGAGACGGTGGCCAAGAGCACCGAAGACGGAAGGGAAGGAACGGCAACGCTCGCCCCTGGAGAAGCGCGCCCGCCCGCCCGTCCGGTCGACCGGCAACGACGGACGGATGTCGACTTGGACGCCGTCGACATCCAGGTGAAGTTCGATGGTCTCGAAACCGCCACCCTGCTCAACGCGTCGACCGTGCCGCCGAAGCGAAGCTATCGCACCGGTGAGGAGGTTAGGTTCCTTGCCACGGCGAACTATCCCGCCTTCATTGATCGCGCGGAAATCCGGATTCATGACGGCAAGCGCGGAACTGCGCCAGTAGCGGTGGTGCCGGTCGCCGTCAATGGTGAGGCGGCCTGGGTCATGCCGGAACCGGACGAGGCGGCGTTCACTTATGTGCTCCGCGTCTATGACGCCAAAGGCCGATATGACGAGACCAAGCCACGCACGATAGCGCGCACCGGCCAACACTTTCTGCTCGATCGGCAGCGGGCGGCGGCGGTCGCGCCCGGCATGGGCGAAGACAACACGGCCCTGAGCAACATTCCCGTCCGCGGTGGAGCCGTCACGATCTACGGGCAACACGTGCCGCCGGGCTATTCAGTGCATGTGCTTGGCGAAACCATACCCGCCGATCCCCAGCGGAAGTTCGTCGTGCAGCGCATATTGCCGCCTGGCGACCACGAGATCGACATCGCGGTGAACGGAGCTTCCAAGTCCGGCGGGCTTTCCTTCAGCCGTGACATCAACATTCCCGACAATGACTGGTT
Source organism: Nitratireductor lacus (assembly GCF_056431025.1). NCBI lineage: Bacteria > Pseudomonadati > Pseudomonadota > Alphaproteobacteria > Hyphomicrobiales > Phyllobacteriaceae > Nitratireductor > Nitratireductor lacus. Next base: position 18,960 of record NZ_JBWKMB010000002.1, read on the forward strand.
CTACGTCGCCCTTGCCGATCTGACCATCGGCAAGCGCATGGGGGACGACAATATCGAGGCCGTTCGTCCGGGCGAATATGACGACGTCTATTCTAAGGGTCGCCTGGCTTTCTATCTGAAGGGCAAGATCAAGGGTAAGTATCTCTTGACGGCGGCCGCCGACACGGGCGAAGATGATCTCGACCAGCTTTTCCGCAATCTCGACGGCCAGGATCCGAGACGGATCCTCAGGCGGCTCGACCCGGACGACTATTACCCGGTGTATGGCGACGATTCGACCTTCATCGAGGATGCGCCGACCAAGGGAAAATTCTACGTCAGGCTGGAGCGCGGCGACAGCCACGTCATGTGGGGCAATTACAAGACCAGCATCACTGGCACGGAGTTCCTGCGGTCGGACAGGGCGCTTTATGGTGCCAGCGCGGCATACAGGTCCGAAGACACTACCAGCTTCGGCGAGCGGCGCACCGAGGTCACCCTGTATGCGGCGCAGCCCGACACGCTGCCGGCGCGCGAGGAGTTTCTCGGGACCGGCGGCTCGGCCTATTTTCTGAAGCGCCAGGATATCGTCGAGGGATCGGAAACGGTTCGGGTGGAGACGCGCGATGCGGTGACCGGGCGCGTCGTCGAGCGCCGGACGCTCGTCTACGGGGAGGATTATTCCTTCGACTATTTGCAGGGCGTCATCATCCTGCGCCGCCCGCTTTCCTCGCTCACCGGCACCGAGGGACCGGTACGCGACGGCGCGCTGGGTGGCGGCAAGCTTTATCTCAGCGTCCAATACGAGTTTGAGCCGGTGGCCAGCGACGTTGATGGCTATGTCTATGGCGGCCGCGCCCAGCACTGGTTCAACGACAAGGTCCGCGTCGGTGTCACCGGCATGGACGACAGCACCGAACTGGCCGATCAGCAGGCCTACGGTGCCGACATCATGCTGCGCCAGTCCGAGAACACCTGGCTGTCGGCGGAGATCGCTCGCTCGAAGGGGCACGGCTTTGATCTCTCGCAGTCGACCGACGGGGGCTTGAGCTGGGGCAACAGCAATGGCGGCTCCCATGACCCGAATAACGACGAAGGCACGGCGTGGCGCGTGGAAGGCCAAGTTGACCTGGCCGAGGTCGGCTCCGATATGAAGGGCCGGATCGGCGGCTACTACGAGGAGAAGGAGGCCGGCTTCTCTACACTGTTCGACAACATTACGGTCGATCGGCGTGTCTGGGGAGCGCATGCCAATCTCGATCTGACCGACCAGACATCCCTCAATCTGAGCTATGATGATCTGAAGGACGACAATGGACAAGTCAGGCGCGACGGCAAGGGAAGTGTCAGCTGGCAGTTGGACAAATACTGGAAAATCTCCTTCGGTGTCAGCTATACGGAGCTCATGTCGCCCAAGGCCATTGCGGCGGGGAAGTCGGGTTATGACGGCTCCAGGCTCGATGCCGGTGTCAGGGTCGACTACCGGATCGATGATGACCGGCTCGTCTATGCGTTTGCCCAGGGCACGTTGGAACGATCCGGCGACATCGATCGCAATGACCGGGCGGGAGTCGGAGCCGAGTGGCGGCTGACCGACACGGTTGGCCTTTCCGGGGAGGTATCCTACGGAACACGGGGTGTCGGGGCCCTTGCCGGCCTGACCTACGATCCCACCACGGACCAGCATTACTATATCGGCTACAAGCTCGATCCCGATCGCGCTTTCGATCTCGATCGTGACTATGAACTGTTCGGCTACGACAAGGGTTCGCTCGTCGCGGGAATGAAGCGGCGCATGGGAGACACCGCCTCGGCCTATTCGGAATCGACCTATGACATGTTCGGCGACCGCACATCGTTGACCCAGACCTATGGCATAGTCTACACGCCCGACGCGATGTGGACCGTCGATGCGGGTCTGGAGATTGGCCGCGTGCGGGACGAAACCCTGGATACGTCCGGCAAGCAGCGGTCCGATTTCGATCGCTACGCGCCATCGCTTTCTCTTGGTTATAAGGACGAAGAACGCGGCATTACGGCGCGGGTTCGCGGCGAGGTGCGCGTTGAGAGGTCTGACGACAACACGCGCGACCAGAACACATATTTCTTTGCCGCGGGACTGGGATGGAAGGCAAACCCGGACTGGCGGCTGCTGGCCCATATCGATGCTGTCTTGTCCGATTCAAGGTCGCCGGAGACGTCCTACGCCGATACGGACTATGTGGAGGCCTCCATCGGCTATGCTTATCGCCCGGTCGACAATGAACGCCTCAATGCCCTGTTCAAGTACACTTGGCTTTACGATCTGCCTGGCAATAACCAGCTCATCAGTGGCTCGGCAGGCGACACCTTCGCGCCAGCCCAGCGCAGTCATATCCTGTCGGCGGATGTGATTTATGACCTGACACCCTGGCTTTCGATTGGCGGCAAGTATGGCTTCCGCTACAGCCAGGTCCGGTATCGCACCCAAAATGGAACGGGATCGAGTTTCGAAAGCGAATGGCAGCGCTCATCCGCCCATCTGGGCATCGTTCGCGCCGATCTGCATCTCGTCAAGAAATGGGATGTGCTGCTTGAAGGCAGGATTCTGGCCCAGCCGGAAGCCGATACCGTGGACTACGGGGCACTGGCGGCGGTCTATCGCCATGTAGGAGACAATTTCAAGGTGGGCCTCGGGTATAATTTTGGTCGTTTCTCCGACGATCTCAGGGACCTGACGCTTGACGATGAAGGCGTGTTCCTCAACGTGGTGGGTAAGTTCTGATGGAGACCTTCATCGCTTGGGGACCAGGCCAAAACCACCGAGCGCTTCATCTGAAATGCATAAGAGGTGATCGCAAGGCGTTTCGTACGCACCAGTGCTTCTCTTGACGGGAGGCCAGAACTTCAAACGAGCTGTTGGACGTTCTGACCTGCTGAAACATCCCGGCAAGAGTTCGTGAGAATAGAATCTCTGGAGCCGCCACGTACGTGGTTAGATGGCTACAGCCAACGAGTGTCGGTCTCGGTGGTTGCGAGCCCCCGCAACCAAATAAGCAAAAGAAATCAGCAGATTACACAAAGCCCCGCGCATCAATGCCGGGGCTTTTGCTGTTACCTCAACGCCACCTCAACATTCTCTCTGCCACTGGTGACCTGCTGACCTGCTCCCCCGGGAAATCCCCAGCCGGGTGGTCCAAAAAGGGTCCCACGTCAAATGAAACCCAAGACTCTCCAAACAACCGGAGGGATGTCGGGGCTCAGGTCAGGAGGTCTTGATACTGAATTGTGTTTCGCCGCCTCGCCGATCAGATGGCGCGAGCTATGGCTTTTCTTCGTGCTGCTTCCGAAACAAGATTGTCAATGCGCGTCGCCTCGAGGGAGGTGATGCAGTTTTTCCGGGTTGCGCGTCACATAGATCGCCGCGATCCTGCTGTTACTGAGCAGAAAAGCCGATATTTGTGTGATGCCGCCGGCCTCGATCGTGATGAAGCCGGGCAGACCGTCGATCATGGTATGGCGAACGAAGCGCGATGGCGCGCGGGCGAAATAGCGGGCCAGCGCCTTGAAGAGTCTTAGTGCGGCGTCGAGCCCGACCGATGGCGACGTTGGCGCGGCAACCTGGCCGCCGCCATCCGTATAGATCACGACGTCCTTCGTGAGCAGATCGCGCAGCGCTTCCATGTCGCCGGTCCGCGATGCCGTGTAGAACGCTGCGGCAAGCTTCTGGCCTTCCACCTTCGTTGCGCTGAAGCGTGGGCGGGCCTGACGGATGTGAACACGCGCCCTGCTGGCAAGCTTGCGGCAGGCAGCGGCGTCGCGGTCCAGCATTCTCGATACCTCTTCGAAGCCGACCCCGAAAATGTCATGCAGCAAAAAGGCGGCACGCTCTAGCGGAGACAGTCTCTCCAGCGCCATCATCAGCGGCAGCGTAATTTCCTCGGAGATATCGTCGCTCACCGGGTCGAAAAACGGCTCGGGCAACCAGGGTCCGATATAAGTCTCGCGTCGTCGGCGCGCGGATTTCAGCTCGTTGATGCAGAGGCGGGTAACGATCGTTTGAAGAAAGGCTGCAGGTTCGCGGACTTCGCTTCGATCATGGTTCAGCCAGCGCAGCCATGCGTTCTGTACGATGTCTTCCGCGTCGGCGACTGAACCCAGCATGCGATAGGCAAGCCGGATCAGCCGTGGTCGAAGACCGGTGAAGATTGCATCGCTATCGCTTGCGGGCATTGGAATCTATCCGGCCGTGGCGGCAGGCGCAGCTTCGCGCCCGAGCGCAAATTGCAGTGTGGTGGTCGCAACACGTCTCCCGAGATGCCGCGCGGTTGCCAGGTCCGCTTCGGGCGGCGCCAGATCCGGCCCCTGATCGACATTAGACTGCGCCGCCGCGCCAAGCCAGAAACCGAGCCTGTTCAAATCATCCTCCGAGCCCGTTGAGGCGCAGTTCGCCGGCGGCAGGTCGAGGCTCACCCAGTGCATGCCATGCTGCGCAGCGAACAGCGCCATCTGCAGGAGCGTCGAGAGCTTGTCGCCCGACCGGGATCCGGAATTGGTGAAGCCGGCGGCGATCTTGTCCTTCCAGAGATATCCCTGGGCCATGACGGCGTTGGAACTGGCCTCCTGGAACGCCTTGAACGATGCCGAGCCGGCGCCGACATAGGTCGGAGCGCCGAAAACGATCGCCTGCGCGGCGGCTAAGTCTTCCCACCGCTGCTGCGCTTCGTCGGTCGTCAGTAGCAGGGCTTCGGCGCCGTGCACTTCATCGACACCGTCCCTGACTGCCTCGGCTTGCCGTGCGGTATGGCCGTAGCCCGAATGATAGACGATGGCGATCACGGCGGCTCGCGGTCTTGCCTTGACTTCGACGGGTCTGGCTTCGCCCGCTGATTCTGCGGTGTACATCTTCGGCTCCCTCCAGAGTGCTATGAAGGAGATGACAGAGCTGCCCGGCGGATTGTGACATCCGGTCATGCTTCCTCATACGGTTCCCGCGGGCTGGGATAGCCGGTTGGCGCCACGCCGGCGGGACGGCTCCAGATGTTCGTTGCCGCGGCATGGGCGGCGTCAAGAACCTCCTCGGCGATCCCGGTTTCGGGAATGGCGCGGGCAAGGATCATCCCGCCGACACACAGCGCCGTCAGGGACAGGGCCTGCGATCGCCGCTCGGCCGGGTCTCCCTCGAGATTCATCTCGAACAGCCAGGTCATCGCTTCCACGAGATGCCGGTAGCTGTCGCGCACACGCGGGCCGGCATTGGCGACGTCGGTCGCATAGGCAATCAGCGGGCATTGCCCATCACGGTCCGCGAGATGGCGGCGTGAAAGATAGGCATCTACCATGCGCTGCGCCATCACCAGCTGGCATGCGGTCGGATCGACCTTTTCTTCCTCACGCCATCTTGCACCGCGGCCCTCGAGGAAGCCGATCATCGCATCGGCGAAAAGCTCTTCCTTGCTGGAGAAATGCGCATAGAATCCCCCGCGTGTCAGATTGGCCGCGGCCATGATCTGATCGATGGTGACCCGATCATAGCCGTGCCGATTGAACAGCACGCGCGCCGCCTCGAGAATGCGTTCCCGTGTCTTCGCCTTGTGGTCTTTCGGGTATGGCATGGTTGCTCCTCCCTGAGGCGGCACGATAGCAGACTTCAAAATATGTCCTTGAACATATTTTGAAGTGGCGCATTCTGCTCCTGTTGCAACCAAGGAGGATCCTCATGCCAAGGTTCATTCTCGCATTTCGTGGTGGCATGCCCAAGAGCCCTGAAGAAGGGCAGAAGATGATGACAGACTGGAATGGCTGGATGGACGGTCTCGGCTCCAGTCTGGTCGACAAGGGTGCCGGCTTCGGCAAGTCGCGTTTCCTGACCGGTCAGGACCGGGAGGAAAAGGCCGGAGATCCGCTGTCGGGATACTCAGTGGTTGAGGCGTCCGACATCGATGCGGCACTCGACATGGCGCGCAGGAACCCGATCTTTGCGCTCGGCGGCACGATTGAGGTTGCCGAGTGCTTGCAGATGTAGATTTCCCGTCGCTTCTGCGTCTCAATGAAAAGTAGAGGCGCTCCAGTTCTGCCTTTCGTGTTCCATGGGTCTGCAGCGGGGCGCGCCACCAGCCTCGCTTCAGCCTTTCTCCCCCTCCGGAGGCGGCGCGCGCTTTACAACGGTATCTTCCGGTTCCAGCAGACGCCCGTCTTGCGAGCGCAGTTCAAGCCGCCTGACCGGCTGGCCGGTTTCACGGTCGAGCAGGGTCACATGGCTTTCGTCCGGCTGGAAAAAATGATCCTCCCCCCACTGCCGGAGGGCCACCAGCAACGGGAAGAGGCCGCGACCTTTCTCCGTCAGCACATATTCCTGATAGGCACTGCCGTCTGAGGCTGGAATCGTATCAAGAATGCCGTGATTCACGAGGTTTTTCAGCCGCGCCGAAAGGATGTTCTTGGCAAGGCCGAGGCTCTTCTGAAATTCGCCGAACCGCTTCAGCCCGTCAAACGCATCGCGGATGATGAGCAGAGACCACCAGTCACCGATTGCATCCAGAGGCCGGGCCACCGGGCAATCTGCGTCCTTGTGACTGGTTCGTTTGACCATGCTGCTTTCTCCCTGCCGGCAGGAGCGCCGGTGCGCTCGCACAATCGCAGTCTACGAATCGAATAAGATGGTTGCAAGATAAAACCAAACTTGATATCGAGTATGTGGTTTCAACATAAAACCACTCGTGCGAATGGATTGATGGACGAGAAAGCGAAGGGAGACTCCCGCGTGGCAGGATCCGGCGTACCGATCGCGACCTCGACACCCGCCCGTCTGTTCCGTGCAAAGGAGATAATGATGACGCACTACCGCACCATCGACATCGACGGACGCAGGATTTTCTACAGGGAAGCAGGAAACCGTGATCTACCCACATTACTTCTCCTGCACGGCTTTCCGGCGTCGTCGTTCATGTTCCGCGAACTGATCTGCCGGCTCTCCGACCGGTTTCATGTCCTCGCGCCCGACTATCCGGGTTTCGGCTACAGCGATACGCCATCGAACGCTGAGTTCTCCTACACCTTCGACCGGCTGGCCGACACTATCGACCGGTTTGTCGATGAACTCGGGGTCGGGAGATATGCGTTGTACATGCAGGACTTCGGCGGGCCGGTCGGCTTCCGCGTTGCCGTGCGACGTCCAGAGAAGGTGAGCTTCCTCATCGTCCAGAACGCCAACGCCTATGACGAAGGCCTGCCCGACGGCTTCTGGTCGCCCGTCCGCGCTCTGTGGGAGGATCCGTCGCCGGAGAATTTCAGCAAGATCCGCGAGGCGGGGATTTCCGAAGAGGCGCTGGAATGGAACTACACGCACGGTGTGCGGGACATAACAAGGGTCAGCCCGGACAGCTGGGTGCTTCAGGCGGCCCTCGTCAACAGGCCCGGCAACAAGGAGATCATGCTTGATCTGCTTTACGACTATCGAACGAACCCGGGCCTTTATCCCGAATGGCAGGCCTATCTCCGAAAGCATCAGCCACCGACGCTGATTGTCTGGGGACAGAACGACGTCATTTTCCCGCCCTCCGGGGCACACCCCTATCGCCGGGACCTGGAGACGGTCGACTTTAATCTTCTGGACACGGGTCACTTTGCTCTCGAGGAGCAGGCTGACGTGATCGCCGGACATATCAGGCGGTTCGCGGCAACGCTTTGAGCCTGATCCTGAATTCTGAACATCGGCCATTGTCCGCGCCTGCCATTCTGCCGGCGCGGCCCTCATCCCTGCGCGGTTCAACTGCATTTGCAGTCACGGCGGCAGGAGAACGTGGTTCCAGCACACAACCTCCTTCGAGGCGAACATGAGTCTGAACAATACGACATCACATCGGGCGTTCTGCAGTCAGGCGGACCCGTCGGTTCTATGCGGGAATTCGCAGGATCAGGAAGGCGAAACAGACCGAAGCCACACCGGGGCGGCATCTGCAACTGGCAGGGTTGCAGCGGCCCGGTCGCTGTCGCGGGCCGTCGCGCTGCTGTTTTCCATCGCCTGCGGGCTGGCGGTCGCCAATGTCTACTACGCCCAGCCGCTGCTTGACGTGATTGCCGAGGAATTCGCCATAAGCCGCGCGTCCATAGGCATCGTGATTACCGTCACGCAGATCGGCTATGGCCTAGGCCTGCTGCTGGTGGTTCCGCTTGGCGACCTGCTGGATCGCCGCCGCCTGGTGCTTGGACAGTCGCTTCTATCAGTGCTTGCGTTGCTTGCCGTGGCTTTCGCCCCAAGCGGTGTCGTTCTGCTGGGCGCCATCTCCGCAGTTGGCGTTCTGGCTGTTGTGACACAGGTGCTGGTCGCCTATGCGGCGATCCTCGCCGACCCGGCGGAGCGTGGCCGGGTCGTCGGCATCGTCACCAGCGGAATCATTCTCGGTATCCTGCTCGCGCGCACCGTGTCCGGCACATTGTCGGACCTTTTCGGCTGGCGCTCGGTCTACGCCGTGTCGGCCGTCGCAACGTTGATCGTCGCCGGCTTGCTGTTCAGGACCTTGCCTCGCCAGGCGAAGCCCGAGGTGCACATATCTTATCCGCGGCTGATCGGCTCGGTGTTTCTGCTGTTCGTGCAGGAACCCGTGCTGCGAATCCGCGCGGTTCTCGCCTTGCTCATCTTCGCGGCGGTCACCGTGCTTCTGACTCCCCTCGTGCTGCCTCTTGCCGCGCCGCCCTTCTCGCTCTCCCACACGCAGATCGGCCTGTTCGGGCTGGCCGGTGCTGCGGGGGCGCTGGGCGCATCGCGCGCCGGGCGCCTGTCGGATCGCGGACTGGCCCAGCGGACGACGGGGATCGGTCTGGCGGTCATGCTCGTCTCCTGGTTGCCAATCGCCCTGCTTCCCTATTCGTTGTGGGCCCTGGTGATTGGTGTCGTCGCGATAGACTATGGACTGCAATCGGTGCACGTCGCAAACCAGAGTCTGGTCTATCGGGTCCGTCCGGAGGCCCAGAGCCGTCTCACAGCCGGTTACATGATTTTCTATTCGATTGGCTCGGCCACCGGCTCGATCACATCGACACTTGCATACGCGCAGGCCGGGTGGAATGGCGTTTGCCTGCTTGGAGCGTCCATCTGCGCCGTGGCGCTGGTCTTCTGGATATCGACCCGGCATTTGACGCCCGGCTGAATTGCCCATCACGGACGAGGGGATGCAGTACTGTCTGGAGGGCATGCCGTCCATGCGCTTCGTCGAGTGGATCCGCGAGCGCCTTCCCGCTCGAACAAATCCGGCCCGTGAAACGGCTCGAACAACATCGCGCTCCCTCATATGGGAGAGGCTTCATCCTTTGCGTCGGCATAGGCCCGGGCGAGAACCCGGGAGTGCTGGAAAGTCAGAGAATGGAAACGCCCAACACCCTCATAGAGAAATATTCATGCGGTCCGGTAGCGCTGGATGATGAACGGCGTGTCAGGCCGGGGGTCGTATGACGATCATATCCATTCGCTCCCAGGACCTGGACGCCCGCCGCCGTCTGGACGCGTTTCAGGATGCGGTCGCGACTGTCACGAAAGTCCGGTTCATGCCCGAGGATCGGGAGAACTTCTCTTCCGAAACGACGATCGTGGCCCTGCCAGACCTGATTCTCTGCCACGCTCGGCATTCACCTTCAAGGGCGGTTCGAACACCGGACCTCGCCGCCGAATCCAGTGACGACGTGTTGCTCCATTTCCCTCTGTCGGGGGGATATTCCATAGAGCAATGCGGGGGGTGCGCTCACGAATTGCGGCCGGGATTCTTTTATGCCGATCCCAACGACGTACCCGCGGAGGTGATATACCGTCCGGATGTGAGCGAGTGCTTCTATGTTTCCATTCCGCGCACGCATCTTGCTCTTACCAGTGTGGATTTGAACGGTGTTTTGCGCAACAGGCTGCCGTTGACACCGCAATGGCGGCTCTTTGTGTCATACGGGCAAAGTCTGTATCGCGAAATGCAGCATCTGCCCGGTGACGCGGCCATGCAATACGCCGGGCATCTGCGGGATCTGGCGCTCATTGCACTTGGCGGCAGGGACGAGGGACAGGAAATCGCGAAAGGGCGCGGTGCGCGCGCGGCACGTCTGGCTGCGCTCAAGCGTGACATCGCTGCCCACCTTGCCGATCCCGAACTCACGCTCGACATGCTGGCGGAGCGGCACAACATCTCCCCGTCCTATATCCGGGCGTTGTTCGGTGATGAGGGCATGGCATTTTCCGACTATGTGCGTGCACAAAAGCTACAGAAGGCCTGGGCCATGATCGCTGCGCCGGACATGGCCCATCTGCTGATCAGCACCATCGCCTTTGAGTGCGGTTTTTCCGCCATCAGCTGGTTCAACAAGGCGTTCAAGCGCCGCTTCGGGCGTTCCCCGTCCGATGTGCGGCATGCTGCCCTGTCGGGGCGCGCGTCGGAAGGTGCCGAGTAGCGCTGCGCCCAAGACGCTGTAACGCTGCGCCCAAGACGTTTTCCCCGCTTCGCCGCATAAGGAGGTCAGGGATTTATGCCGCCGCCAAGGGCGGCATAACTGCGAAAGGGGAATATATGACACGCCATGTCGACACGACGCTCCCGCGTAAACGGCACCGGGTGGCGCTGTTGAGCGGTACAGCCCTGATGGGCGCTGCCCTGATCGGGTTTCTGCCCGCGACTGCCCATGCCCAGACCTACAGCATCGAAGGCGGTGCCAGCGAAACGGTCGATGGGGGTGGAGGAGGGACCCAGCCGAGTCCCTGGAGCCTTCCGGATGCCCTCGTTGTCGGGAATTCGGGAACGGGCGAGCTGACGGTTCAGAACGGAGGTGTTGTCAATGTCATGGCCACCGGTGACGATATAACCATCGGTGGCGGAGATGACGGCACGGTCACGGTCACCGGCGCCAGCTCTGCCCTGAACGTCGGTGACAGACTGAATATCGGCACTTTTGGCGAGGGCGAGCTGAACATCGCGGATTCGGGCGCGGTCGATGCCGGGGATGTCTCTGTGGCGCTTACGGACGGATCGACGGGCACCATGAATGTCGCAGGGGGCAGCCTTCACAGCGGCGGGTATCTTTATGTGGGGGTCGGGAACAACAGCAATGCCTCCGTCACGATGAGTGGCGGGGCGACCGTCGTCAATGACGGCCAGGCGCGGCTTGGCTTCTATACCGGTTCAACCGCGGTCGTGGATGTTGCCGGCGCGAATACACGCTGGACCAGCAACGATGCTCTTTATGTGGGGTCCCAGGGTATCGGCGAATTGCATGTGGCCGATCAGGCTGTCGTTTCAGCGGCTGGCGCGGTTTATCTCGGTAATTATCTCGGCGCGCGCGGTGAAGTGACCGTTGACGGGGCTGGCTCGCGGCTGGAGGGAGATACCGTTCTCTCCGTCGGTAATGAGGGTGACGGTTATCTTGCCGTTTCGAATGGCGGTAGTGTGACAGTCAACAATATAAGACTGGCATACGGGGCCAGTTCTTTCGGCAGTTTGGTCATCGGGGGAGATTCCCTCGGTACGGCGGTGGCTGCGGGAACGGTAGATACCGACATAATCCAGTTCAGGGACGGTGCCGGTACGATTATCTTCAATCACACAGACACAGGCTACGTCTTTGACGCGGATATCAGCAATGGCCCCGGCAGTAGCGTAATACGCCATGAAGCGGGACAGACCCTCTATACTGGCTTTGGCTCGGCCGACGTAACCGAGGTTTCGGGTGGGGAGCTTCTGGTCAATGGAACCCTGAATGGGACGACCACCGTAACCGGCGGCATACTCGGCGGAACAGGTACGCTGGAAGGCGTGACAATTGCTTCAGGCGGCACACTCGCACCGGGGAATTCCATTGGTACGCTGAACGTTCTCAATATGACGTTCGATACAGGCTCCACCTATACGGTCGAACTTGACGATGCCGGCTTTGTGCCGGGCACGAACAATGATCTGATTGCAGCCTCGGAAGAGGTCACAATCAATGGCGGCACGGTGCATGTCACGCCGGAGAACGGCGCCGCCGACGGTTCTTCCTATGCGCCGGGCACCTACACCATCATCACTGCGGTGGACGGGATAACAGGCACCTTTGACACGCTTACCGATGACTATGCGTTCCTCGACTTTACCCTCGACTATGGAACGTTTGGGCAGGTGGATCTGATTTCAGCCCTGGCCGGCGGGGGAGCGGGGACCTGTCCGACCGATCTGACGTTCAATCAGGGGAACACTTGCGGTGGCGTGCTTTCGCTCGGCTCAGGAAATAGCGTGTATGACGCCGTCATCATGCTGTCCAATGCCGAAGCGCCCGTCGCGCTCGATCTGCTTTCGGGCGAGGTTCATGCCTCTGCAAAAACGGCACTCCTGGAGGACAGCCGCTTCGCCCGCGAGGCGGCGCTGGACCGGTTGCGTGTCGCGCTCGGCGGCGTGCGCGCCAAGGTTGGTCCGGCCCCAGAGGAGGCGCCTCAAGGACCGGAGATCTGGCTACAGGGCTCCGGTGCCTGGAGCCGATGGGGCGGTGATGGCAATGCCGCAACGCTCGATCGCAACATTGGCGGGCTTTTCATGGGAGCGGACGCCGAGGTCGCCAGAGACATCCGTGTCGGACTGATTGGCGGCTACAGCCGGTCGGGCTTAAGCGTTTCTGACCGCATGACTTCGGGGACAGTGGACAGCTACACGCTTGGTGCCTATGCGGGTGGAAACTGGGATGCCTTCTCGCTCAAGGGGGGGCGGCCTACAGCTGGAACCATCTCGACACATCCCGCTCGGCGACCTTCACTGGCTTCTCGGACAGCCTCAGCGCTTCCTACAATGCCCAGACCTTTCAGGCTTACGCGGAGGCGGCCTACAGCATCGAACATGGCAGCGCCCGTTTTGAACCCTTCGCAAACCTGGCCTTCGCGAACCTTGCCACGGATGGCTACACCGAAAGGGGCGGCGCGGCGGCGCTGACCTCGGCCAGCCAAAGCAGCAATGCCGTCTATACAACGCTTGGTATCCGTGCAGAAACGCCGATCGCGCTCGGTGAAACCACGGCCACGCTTTCGGGGGATATTGGCTGGCGCCACGCTTTTGGCGATACGCCGACCTCCACGCACAGCTTCGTTTCGGGCGGCGATGCCTTCACTGTCGCCGGTGTGCCGCTTGCCCGCAATGCGCTGGTGCTCGGTGCCGGCTTCAACGTCGGCGTCGCCGACAATGCGAGTTTCGGCCTGAGCTACAACGGCCAGCTTGGTTCCGGGCTTGCCGACCATGCCGCCAAGGCGAGCCTTAGTGTGACGTTCTGATCCCTTGTCTCGTCGCGGTTCCGGACGGCGCGCCGGCATCCACTTCCTATGGAAACGCTTCAGACATCGGCCATCGCCTTCCGGCGATGGCCTTTCTCATCAGCTCCATTGCCGTGCACCCGCGGGGAAGGCGGTGTCAGCCGCCATAGAGAAGTTGCGGAAGCCAGAGCACAAGCTGCGGGATGAACGTCAGCAGAAGCAGAACGGCAAGGAGCGGCACCAGGAACGGCAGCGTGGCCCTGACGCATTGTTCAAACGGCACCCGGGAAACCCGTGACAGGACGAACAGCACCATCCCGACGGGTGGCGTCAGCAGGCCCAGCATCAGGTTGAGGATCACGATAATGCCGAGGTGAACGGGATCGATGCCAAACTGCGCGGCAACCGGCATGAGAACCGGAACCAGAATGGAAATCGCCGCGATCGTCTCCATGAACAGGCCGACGATCAGGACCACGATCATGATCAGGAGCAGAACCATCGCCCTGCTGTCCGTAAAGGACAGCACAAATTCGGCGAAATGCGTCGCCACCTGATTGGCGGTGAGGATCCACGCAAACACCGACGCCGCCCCGACAATCATCATGATTGCCGCTGTCGTCTCGATGGTTTCGAGTGAAATGACGGCGAGCTTCCTGGGTGTCAGCGTACGATAGACGATAACGCCGAGAAAAAGCGCATAGGCCGCGGCGGCGATCGCCGCTTCGGTGGGCGTGAACGCGCCCGATACGATGCCACCGACAATGATGACGGGCGTCATGAGCGGAAGGAACGCTGCCTTGAACCGGCTCGCAATCGTGTCCAGCCGGAAAGCCACGTCGCGTGGATAATTCCTCCTGCGTGATTTCCACCAGACCATGGCGGAAAGGGACACTGCCATCAGCAGGCCCGGAACAATGCCGGCGACGAAAAGCTGCCCGATGGAAACGGACGCCATGACGCCGAAAATCACCAGTGGCAGGGATGGCGGGATGATCGGCCCGATGGTCGACGATGCCGCCGTGACACCGACGCTGAAGTCGTCGTCATAGCCGGCCTCGCGCATCGCCTTGATCTCGATCGCGCCCAGTCCGCCGGCATCGGCCACGGCCGCACCGGACATGCCTGCAAAGATGATGCTTGCGCCGATGTTCACATGTCCCAGGCCGCCATGCATCCATCCAACAATGGCGCGCGCGAAGCCGAATATGCGGGCGGTGATCCCGGCGGAATTCATCAATGCGCCGGCGAATATGAAAAAGGGTATGGCCAGCAGGGGAAAACTGTCCATTCCGTTGACCATGTTGTGCATCAACACCACGGGTGGAAGACCCGAATGGAGGATGTACGCGAAGGATGAGAGCGCCAGAGAAAACGCGATGGGAACTCTGAGCAGCATCAGGACGAACAGGGAAACGAAGAGAATAGTCAGGCCCATCTGCCGTCAGCTCCGTATCATCTGTCTCACGCGCAGCATGAGCTGCGTGGTCGCCACAACTGCGTTGACGCCGGCCAGAGCCATCACGGCTGCGTGGAGGTAGTATTTCGGGAAAGGAAGCGACACCATCCGCTGGAACGATGTCCGCTGGATCAGCTCCCAGGCGGACCAGAGAAGAATCGTGAACAGCACTACGGTGCACAGCAGCGAAAACACATGCACGAGGCCGAGTTTGCGCCCGTAATACTTGTCGACGAATTCCAGCACGATATGGCTTCCGGTGATCTGGCAGCGAACCGCACCGGCAAACGCCAGTATGACCAGCAGATAGCGCGCGGCCTCCTCGGTCCAGCTTATCGAGTCGTTGAGGACGTATCGCGTGAAAAACTGAACAAAAACAACAAGAAATAAAGCAAGAAAGATTGCGAGAAGCGCGTAGTCCGCCAGGCTTATCCTAAAGCCTGCGAAATGCGCTTCGTCCTCTGCGGAAATCGCGTCGAAGTCGATTTCCGGCACCATGGTGTTCTGCGCCATCAGCGCGTCCTCCCGTTGCGCAAATGGGCCCGGCAAATGCCGGACCCACAGGCCGATGTCATTCCTGAATGGCTTGAAGGCGTTCGAAGATAGCGGC
The DNA here is from genome assembly GCF_056431025.1 of Nitratireductor lacus. Classification (NCBI taxonomy): domain Bacteria; kingdom Pseudomonadati; phylum Pseudomonadota; class Alphaproteobacteria; order Hyphomicrobiales; family Phyllobacteriaceae; genus Nitratireductor; species Nitratireductor lacus. The sequence continues at coordinate 34,230 of NZ_JBWKMB010000002.1, forward strand.
ATCCCACGGCACATCCTCGCCCGTCAGATGCGGGGCGACGGCTTCCATGAATGGCTTGCGATCCACTTCGTTCACGGTCACTCCCTGGTCGCGGAACCAGTCAGCCAGCTCTCCCTCCGAGGCGACGATCTCATCCGATGTCTGCGTTGCCACGGTGGCGAGCGCCTCCAGCAGAGCCTTGCCGTCGTCACCCATTTTGTTCATCGTCACGGGCGATACGACGGTCGCCAGCGAGTTTGTGATGTGCCCGGTCAGATTGATGTTCGACTGGACCTCGTAGAACTTCTTGAACTGGATCGTTGGGAGTGGATTTTCCTGCGCGTCGACCACACCCTGCTGCAGGGCGAGATACACCTCGGCGAACGCCATTGGGGTGGGGTTTGCGCCTGTGGCGCGCGGGAACATCTGATAGGCCGGAGCGTTGGGCGTCCGAATTTTCAGACCCTCCATATCCTTCGGCGAAAGGATCGGCTTGTTGGCGGTCACATGGCGTGCACCGTAATAGGTCATGGCCGCGACCGTATTGCCGGAAACCTTGTTATACGCCTCACTCATCTCATCGAAGAGGTCGGAATTCACATAGGCCTTCCAGTGTTCATAGGAACGCATGGTGAAGGGGTAGTCGGAAATGCTTATGGGGCCGTAGGATTGCCCGAGAAAGGCAACGCCCGTGTAGATCACATCCACCGTTCCCAGTGAAAGCGCTTCGTTGAGGGCTGCTTCCTTCCCAAGCTGCGATGCGGGGAAGACTTCCATCCTGTACCGGCCCTCGGTCGCTTCCTCAAGAAGCTCGGCTGCGCGAAGCGCCGCCGCATGATAGGGGGTGGATGCCTCGTAGACGTGACCGAACTTCAGGACGTCCTGGGCGAAGGTGGCCGTTGCACTGGCGGCGATGGCCACAGCGGCTCCGATGGAGAGCGCGCGAAGTCTGGATAGTTTCAACATGGTTCCTCCCAAAAGAAATGTGCAGCTTCTCCCGGTGTAGCTGCATCAGGCACCTGTTATTGCCCCGCTGCCTCCGTTTGAAGGAAGCGGAACATTCCCGTCCTCCCACCCCTCATTGCGGGGGAGAACCAGGGCATTTACGGAGCCATGACGGCTCCGTTTTCGGCGATGCGAGGATCGACGAAATGCTCATGCAGATGATCGGCATGTACGAATACGCCGGCAGCCCTCCTTGCTGGACACGGCGATAGAGCTGATGATCGGCATGTGTTGAATATCATCACAAAGCCCCACACCTCCTGCGTGAGGCCACGATGGCAGCCTGTTTGCTGACACCACCGGCATAGTGGGCCTGGCATCGTTTGAGCTGGCGATGCTGATGATGGCGCCCCAACGCGTCTGAAGGCGCCCGGTCAAAGCACCGACCGCCTCGACTGCTGCGACGCAGAGCCTGTGGCCACAGGCTGCAGGCAGGTCAGGGCGCACGGAAATCCGGCATTCTGCCTGCAATTTGTCGCTCGATCAGAGCTGCCCATTAAACGAGACGTGTCCACCCGACTGCACCCCCCGAGGTGAGCAGCCATCCGACCGGCGTGCTCAATGTTTATATATGAAGCATACATTCATTTATAAATCAAACACTAGATCGCCGCGCGTTCATCCGGACGCACAAAGGACGATCTGAATTCTTGATGGAGCATCGGAATAATCCGAAAACCGGATTCCACTTTTCGGTCCGATGCTTTAGCTCCGCCATCGGTTGCCTTCCGTCGGAATGTGCCAACGCCGATGCAGCGGAAGGCCCGGATTTTCGCCTATGGATGGCGGACTTCGGACCGAAGGCGGCCACAGGACTGGCAGGGCGTTCGAGCCGGCTCGGTCGTGCCGATGATTTTGTCATGGAACCCGGCTGCGGTGTGTTGCGCGGCGACGGCTTCGCCGCTAGGGTCGCTCCCGCATGCGGTTCCGCATCCTGCGGATGAAAAGGGAACCCGGTGCGATCTCCTGGCGGGATCAATTCCGGGGCTGCCCTCGCAACTGTAAGCGGCAAGTTCTTTCCAATGCCACTGGCCAGAGCCGGGAAGGCGGAGCGAACGTCCGAGCCGCGAGCCAGGAGACCTGCCTCATGCATCGACCATAAACGCCGGACGAGGTGCGCCGGCAGGAGGATCAGAATGTATGCAGGCGCGGCTTCGCCGGCGACGAGACGATTTAACAGACTCGATTGCGTTCGATATGTTATATCATTTCAAATGAATCGTTCCCATCTTTTCCCATCGGTTGCTGCAGGTGGCCCGAATGCGCGTTGATCTGGCTGGATTTGCGCGGGAGGGGGCATTGGGCGACCACGCTGCTCTCATGCGCCTCGTGGAACGCGCCGATGCGCTTGGCTTTGGCGGCATCTGGTTCAACGAGTTTCACTTCGCCCGGGAGGCGCTGCCCTATCCGTCGACGCTGTTGCTCGGCGCAGAAATCCTGGCGCGTACGGAGCGGCTGCGCTTCGGCACGTCGATCCTCGTCCTGCCGCTCTATCACCCGCTCATGCTGGCCGAGCAGATCGCACAGCTTGATTTTCAGAGCGGCGGCCGGGTCGATGTGGGCATCGGACGTGGCACGGAGCCCGCGACTTTCACTGCTCTTGAGATTGCGCGTGATGATGCGCACCGTCGCTTCTGCGAGGCGCTCAGGATCATGATCGATGCGTGGACAAAGCCGCATTGCTCTGCCGATGCCGGACCCTGGAAATTCGCCAATGTCGCCGTCGGACCGCCTCCGGTGCAGAAACCGCATCCGCCCGTCTACGTGGCCGGCGTCTCAGAAGAAACCGTCGACATCGCCGCGCGAAACGGGTTTCCGCTGCTGCTCAGTCTCGAACCGAACGAGGCGCGGCAATTGCCCGTGTTTCACGCCGCACTTGATCGGCATGGCGCGTCGCGAGCATCGCTCACGACCTCGTCGCTCTCGCGTTACGTGGTGATTGCGCCGACCCGGGCTGAAGCTGATGAGCGGGTCGACATGCTTCTCGATAGACTGAACACGCGTCGTGCCGAACGCGCGCTGGCACGCGGGATGACGCCGCCAGAGCCGCGCAGCCGCGCTTTGATGATGGCTGATTTCACCATCGCGGGGACACCAGAGGATTGCCACGCACAACTGTGTGCGCTTTCGGCACGCACGGGTTCCAGCAGCATTCGCTGCCTGTTCAGCGCCAATGGCCTGATCGCCAACGATGTAGCGCTCAGGGGCATGGAGCTTTTTGCTGCCGAAGTGCTTCCGGCTTTCGACAGGCAGGCCTCTTCACCAACCCCATCTGAAAACGCCGGGAATGAGCCGGCTTTGCAAGGAGTGAATTCATGATGCGTTATGGCGGTCTCCGCGCTTTTGCGGTCGCGGGTCTATTGGCGGCTTCGATGCCTGCTTTCGCAGATGGAGCGGGCTTTCCCTATACGGATGAGAACTGCGGTGTCACCACCACCTATGAGGCACCGCCGGCAAGGGCCGTGACGCTCAGCAACAACGCGACGGAGATGATGCTGGCTCTGGGGCTGGAAGACCGCATGGCGGGCACCTCCTATATGGCGAACCTCCAGATCAGCCCGCAATATGAGGAAGCGTATAGAGGGGTTCCCGTGCTTTCGCCACTTGTCGCCACCACCGAGCAGCTTATCGAGGTGGAGGCCGATTTTGTCTATGCCGGCTATCCGGACGGGTTCAGCGAAAGCCGCCACACGCGCGACCAGTTGCATGATCTGGGCATGAAGACGCGGCTCAACACCGAAGGCTGCAATCTCGGCAAATTCGGCTTCGATGAACTCTACGCCGAAATCCGCTCTGTATCTGCCATCTTCGGCGTGCGCGAGCGCGGCGAAGCACTGATCGCCGACATTGAAAAACGGCTCGCTGCAGTGGAAGAGGGGCTCAAAGGCGCGGACGCCATACCGGTGTTCATCTTCAACGGGGGAGAATCCGCCCCACGCGCCGTTCTTGGCAACACCATGTTGTCGCATGTCGTGTCGCGGGCCGGTGGCGAGAACATCTTTGGCGATGTCGCAAATCGCTATGGTCAGGTGTCATGGGAGCAGATCGCCGAGCGTATGCCTGAATACATCGTCGTCTATTACTCCGGCACCGCCGGCGGCCAGGTGGTCGGTGACCCTGCCGGTGAGCTGGGCCAGGGACGGATCGAGATATTGAAGGCGAACCCGACCATCAGGGACGTGCCGGGCATTGTCGGTGAAAGGTTTGTGACGATCGATTCCGTCTGGGGCCAGCCGGGGCCGAGCTCCATCGATGCGGTGGAGAAACTGGCTCGCGCTTTCCATCCCGCGCGGATGGGCGAATAGCAGGCGAGCGGAACTCACAGGATGCATGCTCCCGCCCCGAGGAAGGACGATCCAGACAGCCACGAAGCGCTGCTTGCCGTGCTCCAGTCAGCACCGCCTGCGCGAGGCGCGGCTCTTCGCCCTGTCACTTCCGCCCGCGCGGCGAGCGGCGGGTCGCAGGGCTATGCGCTGGTCATTCTCCTGATGGTGGGGCTGCTCCTGGGCATGGCCATTGCGGGACTGATGTTCGGCTCCGTGCATATACCCGGTGGAACGGCGGTCGCCATTCTCGCCAATGTGGTGGCCGGCGACGGGTTGGTGGAGCCTGACTGGCGCGCGGTCTATGAGACCATTGTCGTCCAGACGCGCATGCCGCGTGTCGTGCTCGCCGCCCTTGTCGGCGCGAGCCTGGGGGTAACCGGCATGACGATCCAGTCCATCGTCCGCAATCCACTGGCAGGCCCGAGCATCCTCGGCGTTTCCTCCGGTGCGGCAACGGGCGCCGTGGTGGTGATGCGCTGGGGGCTTCTTGGCCTCGGCGTGTTCACGCTGCACATCTCGGCCTTTCTCGGCGGACTGGTGACACTCTTCGCAGTGTTCTGGGTTGCGCGAACGGGCGGGCACATGACGCCGACGCGACTTGTGCTTGCCGGTGTGGCGATGAGCGCGATCCTGAGTGCGCTCACAAGCCTGATTGTGCTCACATCGCCCGATCCGCAGCTCGCCTCACGGGTCTTGTTCTGGACACTGGGTGGCTTCGGCACCGCGCAGTGGAAGCTCATTCCCATCCCGCTCGTTGCCCTTGCGCTTGGGCTTGGCGTAATGCTGGTGCAGGCCCGCCGTCTGAACCTCCTGATGGCGGGAGACGAGAGCGCGGTGGCGCTCGGGCTCAACGTCCAGCGTTTCCGTCAGAGCATGTTTGTACTGGCAGCCGCGCTCACCGGCATCACCGTGGCGGTGAGCGGCGTGATCGGGTTTGTCGGTCTCATCATGCCACACATCGTGCGGTTTCTCGTCGGAGCGGATCATCGTCGCGCACTGCCGGCGGTGGCGCTTCTCGGTGCGAGCTTCACCATTGGCGCCGATCTTGTCGCCCGCACAGTGATCGCGCCGCTGGAGCTGCCCGTCGGCATCGTCACGGCGCTCGTGGGCGGCCCGTTCTTCATCTGGCTTCTGCGGCGCGATGCGCGCGCACTCGGGGGTGCGCGATGAGTGTTCGGCCCGGCACGCTCGATCTGCGTTCGGTCACCGTGCGCACCGGCGCAAAGACGCTGGTCGACAATGTGTCGATCAGCGTTTCGGAAGGTGAGATGGTCGGCCTTCTTGGGCCGAACGGCGCAGGCAAATCGAGCCTGTTGCGAACCATCTACCGCATAAACCGGCCGGCATCGGGCACGGTGCTCGTGAACGGTGAAGATGCGTGGCAGCAGCCCACGGAATGGGTGGCGCGCAATGTGGGTGCGGTGCTTCAGGATATGCCGGCGGAGTTTCCCCTGACGGTGCGCGACGTGGTCGCCATGGGCCGCTCGGCGCACAAGAAACTTCTCGAGCCTGATACGCCGCACGATCACACGCTGATTGCGGCGGCAATGGCGCTTCTCGGGCTGGCGCCGCTTCAGGACCGCGCTTTCCGCACACTTTCCGGTGGGGAGCGGCAGCGCGTTCTCGTTGCGCGTGCGCTGGTGCAGCAGCCGCGTCTTCTGATACTTGATGAGCCGACGAACCATCTCGACATCCACCATCAGCTTCAGCTCCTGCGCTTCATGCGCGGGCTTGAAATCACGGTGGTGGCCGCACTTCACGATCTCAATCTCGCAGCCATGTTCTGCGACCGGCTTTGTGTGCTTGATCATGGCCGCCTGGTGGCTGTGGGAACCCCCGAAACGGTTCTGACGCCGGAGCTGCTCCGGCGTGTCTACCGCATCGATGCAACGATCGCCCGGCATCCCGAAACCGGAACCGTCTGGGTGATGCCATCGGCCGCGCCGCCCATCGGGCAGCCGGCGCGCGCAGTGGAGACCGCAGAACAGGCATCGGGGCCGCTGTTATAATTAACGCGGTCTTAAGCGAGGGGGCGCTTTATGAAGTGAGTGCAACAGGTTTCGGCCCCAATGGTGAGCAACGCGGACTTTCCCGGATTTGATGGACGTAGCGCGCAGGTGCTGCCGCCCTGCCGGGTGTGCGTGATGCGATGAGCAGTCTTGCCGAACAGCGCTGGTCGGGGTCGTCATTCGTTGCCCGCATGGCTGCCACCGGGCAGCCCTCCACCGCCATTGCAGCGGCGCTGTTCACGGTTCTGATGATTTCCTTCCGCCCCTTTCAGCCTGCCGGACCACAGGTGAGCGGCAGCGGCGGCGACATCGTCAACCAGCTCGGCTTCGGTGCGCTTGGGGCGATTGCCGTGGCTTCGCTTCTGATGCTGGTTGACCGGCGCGTCCTTGTCTCGCTGTTCAGCCCATGGTGGATTCTTCTCCTGGGGTTTGTGGCTGTCGCCACGCTCAACACGCCGGTACCGAGCGACACGATGCGCACGGTGGCCTTCTCGGTCATCGGCATCGTCACGGTGGCTGCGATTCTGACCCTGCCGCGCGATGCGGACGCGTTTTCGCGAGTGCTGGTCTGCGCCGGCTTTGTGATCCTCGGATTGTCCTATTTCGGCGTGATTGCCATGCGCGATGTCGCGGTCCATCAGGCCTTTGATGTGGAGTCCCAGCACGCCGGCCTCTGGCGCGGCGTCTTCACGCACAAGAACATCGCCGGACCGGTGATGGCCGGACTGGCCTTCGCCGGCCTCTATCTGTGGCGCCGGGGTTGGCGCTGGTCCGGCGCAACGATGGCCATCCTGGCGATGATCTTCGTCTTCCATACCGGCTCCAAGACAACCACTGCCACGGTGCCGCTTGCAGGCATGCTGATCGCGTTGCCTGGCATTTTTGGCCTGCGGTTTCTGGTTCCGGCACTGGTGATTGCCGCCGTCAGCGCGCTGGCCATTGCCACCCTCGGCATCGTCTTTATCGGCCCGGTGAAGGAACTGGCAGCGACGCTTGCGCCCGATCTCACCTATACGGGGCGCACGCCGGTCTGGGACTTTGCCGGAGACATGATCGCCCAGAGACCGTTTTTCGGATATGGCTTCGACAATTTCTGGCTGACGGAGTTCGTGTTCACCTCCGACCAGCCCTTCGACCGTCCGTGGGACATTCGCGGCATTGTGCACGGCCACAATGGATATATCGACATTGCACTCGGCATGGGGCTTCCGGCGCTTGCCGTCGCCATCACCACCTTTCTGCTGGTGCCGCTGCGCGACTACATGCGCACGCCGCTCTATCGGGAAAATGTCTTTCTGGCCGATTTCTTCATGATGGTGGTCACGTTCTGCGTGTTCAACGCATTCCTCGAGAGCTTCTTCTTTCGTCGGACGGACCCTGTCTGGATGTTTTTCGTGATGGGTGTGCTTGGCATGCGGCTTGTCGCGCGCTTCAGGGTGCCGAGCCAGGCGCTGCGCTGACGAAACAAACCGACATTCAGGCGTCATGGCGCCCTGCCACAAGCTGGTTGCGGGGCGTGCACCGCGCTGCGTATTGCGGGCCTGCTGCATAACGGCGCACCAACGGCCGTAGACTTGCCTTCCGTGGTGCATGGACGTACATGAATTTCAGTAATTTCTGAAATTAAAGCAATTCCAGGAAATGTGGAAACCGGCTTTCCCTTTGGAGTTGCGCAAAAACAACAGGATAGAGCGTTTTTGCGGTTCAGCGAAAAGCGAAAACACTCCAGTGTCAGGACCCTCATCATGAACCTCCCGCCGCTCCTGCAGTCTTTCGTGTTGCACTTTGGAGAAATGGGCAGCCGCTGGGGCATCAATCGCACGGTGGGGCAGATTTACGCGCTTCTTTATGCGTCTTCCAAGCCGCTCTGCGCGGATGACATTGTCGAGGCGCTGTCCATTTCGCGTTCCAACGTCTCCATGAGCCTGCGCGAGCTTCAGGCTTGGAATCTCGTCATCCTGAAACATATTCCCGATGACAGGAGGGATTATTTCACGACACCGGACGATGTCTGGCAGATCCTGCGGACGCTGGCTGAAGAGCGCAAGAAGCGCGAGGTGGATCCCACGCTTTCGGTCCTCCGCGAGCTTCTGATGCAGACACCCGGCAGCGAGGAAGAGCGCCACGCGCAGGCCCGCCTCGCCGAGATGCAGACCCTCATCGAGCAATTGACGAAGTGGTATGACGATGTGAAGCATCTGGAGACGGAGCAACTGGCGACCCTGCTGAACCTTGGTGCAAAGGTGACAAGACTGCTCGACGCCAAGGACCGCATTGTCTCGCTCGGTCGCAAGCGCACGGAGCCGAAGACGTCATGACAACGCTCGACGCCGGTATAGGACGACGACGCCCTGAGGCCGCCGGGCGCACCGCTGCTGTGATGCCGCAGGCGCGTCCAGATGAGATTGCGGACACGCTGTCTGCGCGCGACGGGGTCAGCAGGGCCGCGGTGCTACTGCAAACGACGGCATCGCTGCTCTGGCTTCCCCAGGCGGGTCTACTGGCGCTGGCTGTCGGCAGCATTGCCGCCGGTAGCGACGCTTCCGCGGCATGGCTGCCGGCCCTTGGCATTCTTGTTCTCGGCATCGCGCGTGCGGTGATGGATGGCGCGGGCAGTCGGCTGGCGTTTCGTCAGGTGCGGAGCCAGTTGAGCGCGCTGCGCAACGACGCGGTTGCGGCTCTTGCCGAAACCTCGCCGCTCGATGTTACGCGGCCCTCATCGGGGTTCGCCGCGAGCACACTTGCCGAGCAGGCGGAGGCCGTCGTTCCCTATGTCGCCCGCTTCCGTCCGGCGCGGTCCAGGGCAATGATCGTTCCGCTGGCGATCCTTGCCTGCGTGCTGGTGTTTTCGTGGGCGGCGGCGCTGGTGCTGCTCATCGCGGCACCGCTGATCCCGATCTTCATGGCTCTGGTCGGCTGGCGCGCCAAGCAGGCAAGCGAAGAGCAACTCGCCGAGATGGGCAGCATGAACGCGTTTCTCATGGACCGGCTGCGTGGACTGACAACGATCCGCAGTTTCGACGCCGTGGATCGCACGGCAACGCAGCTGCGTGCCAGTGCCGAAGACCTTCGAGGCCGCACAATGGCCGTGTTGCGTATCGCGTTTCTTTCCTCCGCCGTGTTGGAACTCTTTGCTGCGCTCGGCGTCGCCATGGTCGCCGTCTATGTGGGGTTCCACCTGCTTGGCGAGCTGAATTTCGGCGCATGGGGCGGCAGGCTCTCCCTGGCGGAGGGGCTGTTCATCCTGCTTCTGGCGCCGTCCTTCTTCGAGCCACTGCGCGATCTCTCCGCTGTGTGGCATGACCGGGCATCGGGCGAGGCTGCTTTCGACGCGTTGAAGAGGCTGGCGGCGTCGGGGCGAAGGACTGTGGCCGTGTCTGCCGCGAAGGGCGGTCGGATTGGGGCTTGCGGAGCGCTGTCGCTGTCAGTCGAAAAGCTTGTCTTCCGCCACGTGGAAGGGGCTGTCCCGGTCTTCCACGGTTTCGATCTTGAGGTGAAGCCCGGCGAGCGCATCGCGCTTGTTGCGCCGAGCGGCGAGGGGAAATCCACACTGCTTGCGCTCATTGCGGGACTGGTCGTGCCGGAGAGCGGAACCATTCGCATCGGCGGACTGGTCGTGGATAGCGCAAATGTCGCAGACCTGCGCGCCTCCATCGCCTGGATCGGGCAGGATCCGCACATCTTCCCCGGCACGATCAGGAGCAATGTAACAATGGGCCGCGCCGATGTGGATCCGGTGCGTGTCTCGGCGGCGCTCGAGGCGGTAAGCCTGTCGGACCTTGCGGCTCGGCGCGGGCCGGCGATGATCGGCGAAGGCGGCTTTGGCCTTTCCGGTGGCGAAGCACTCCGGCTGGCGCTGGCGCGCGCTAGCGCGACGCCGCAGGCTGGTTTGGTTCTGGCCGATGAACCCACCGCGCATCTCGACCGTGAAACCGCGCGCGAAATCACCGAAAGCCTTCTGCGGGTCAGCCGCGGCAAGACGCTGGTCGTTGCCACGCATGATCCCGTGCTTGCCGCCCGCATGGATCGCGTCATCACGCTGAAAGCACCCGAAACGGCTGGAGCCGGGTCATGACGGGCAATCGCAATCTTCGCGCCGTCGCTTCGCTCTTCTGGTCCGGCAACCGCAGCAGGCTTCTCGCCGGCGCACTCCTCTCGCTTGCCACCGTTTTGTGCGGCATTGCGCTTCTGGGGCTTTCGGGCTGGTTCATCACTGCCACGGCCATCGCCGGGCTTTCGCTGGCGACGGCCCTCGCCTTCGATGTGTTTGCTCCATCCGCCGGCATTCGCTTCCTGGCGCTTGCCCGTACGGCATCGCGCTATGGCGAACGCATCGCCACCCATGATGCAACGCTGGAAGTGCTGGCCGAGCTGCGCGAAAGGCTGTTTCGCGGCTGGGCGGTCGCAGGCGCGGCGCGCGCTATGGCAGCGCGGCCGGCCCGTCTACTTTTCCGGCTGACCAACGATATCGACGCGCTGGACTCGCTTTACCTGCGCGTGCTCGTGCCACTATTCTCGGCAGCAGGTGCGGCTGTTGTCGCCGGGCTGGCGCTTGGTTTTATCGACATCCGGCTTGGCGTCGCTTCTTCGCTGTTCCTGCTGGCAGTCGGGCTCGGTGTGCCCACGATCGCTGCGCGCCATGCCCAAAAGCCGGCACGCCGCCGCGCGCACGCGCTTGAGGTTCTGCGTGCGCGCAGCATTGACCTTGTGCGCGGGCAAAGCGAACTCGCCATGGCCGGGCGGATCTCTGCCCAGCGCGAGGCGGTTGCCGAGGCCGACCGGCGCCTGGCCGAGGCCGACGATGCGATGAACAGGACGGAAACGGGCGTCAGCATCACGCTCGGCATCGCCGGCGCGGTGCTGCTTGCCGCTATTCTGGTCGCCGGCGCGGAACTCGCGGGAGCCGGGCGCATCAGCGCACCCGTCGCCGCACTGGCACTGCTCATCGGCCTGACCGCAACAGAACCGTTTACCGCCCTGCGGCGCGGTGCTGTCGAGCTTGGACGCACGCTGACAGCCGTCCGCCGCGTCGGGCCACGGCTGAGAGCGCAAGATAGTACGCCGGCAAATAATGAGTCGGAAGCCGCGCAGACGGCGGTATACATGGCACATGTCACCGCCGCGCATCCGGGTGCGGCCTATTCGGCGCTTGCCGATGTTTCACTGCAGATCGAACAGGGTGAGCGCATTGCGGTGATTGGTACGAGCGGGGCCGGCAAGTCATCGCTGCTGGCGGCTCTCGCCGGCGAGATGACGCTCGTCGATGGCGCGGTCGCCAGCCTTCCCGCAATCCTGTTTACACAGCGCACGGAGCTGTTCAGCGACACGCTGCGTGGCAATCTCGCGCTGGCCAACCCGGCGGCCGGCGACGATGAGATGCATGTCGCGCTGGAAGCGGCAGGCCTGTCACGATTGCTGGAACGCTTGCCGTTTGGGCTCGACACCATGCTGGGCGAGGGCGGTACGGGCCTTTCCACCGGGCAGGCCCGGAGGCTTGCGCTGGCCCGGCTGTTGCTGCGGGACGCACCAGTCTGGTTGCTCGACGAGCCCACCGAGGGGCTGGACCGTGAAACCGCCAACGACGTGATTGCGCGGGTTGGACGGTTCGCGGCCGGCAGAACGCTCGTGGTGTCAACACACATCCGCCGTGAGGCCGAAGGCGCAGATCGCATCCTGCGCATGGGGCAGGGCCGCCTCCTCGCCGAAGCGCGCCGCGGCACGGCCGAATACAATTCTTTGCTCGACGGTCTGAGACCGGAATGAGCGCTTCCCCCCGACGACCAAAGGAGCCGGACAGCCGGATGGTACAATGGAACTGAACATCGTCGATCTCTCGCGGTTGCAATTTGCGATCACCGCGCTCTACCACTTTCTGTTCGTCCCGCTGACGCTCGGACTGTCGGTGCTGGTCGCCATCATGGAGACGGTCTATGTGATGACGGGCCGCACCATCTGGCGGCAGATGACGAAATTCTGGGGCACGCTGTTCGGCATCAATTTCGTGCTCGGCGTCGCCACAGGCATCGTCATGGAGTTCCAGTTCGGCATGAACTGGAGTTATTACAGCCACTATGTGGGCGACATCTTTGGCGCACCTCTGGCGATTGAGGGCCTCATGGCCTTCTTCCTGGAGGCGACCTTTGTCGGCCTGTTCTTCTTTGGCTGGGACAAGCTCTCCAAACTCGGACACCTTGCCTCTGCCTGGGCGGTCGCCATCGGCTCCAATTTTTCCGCCCTCTGGATTCTCATCGCCAATGGCTGGATGCAGAATCCCGTAGGCTCCGCCTTCAACCCCCAGACCATGCGCATGGAAGTCACGGATTTTTATGCCGTGCTCATGAACCCGGTGGCACAGGCGAAGTTCGTTCACACCGTGTCGGCCGGTTATGTCACGGCCTCTGTATTCGTCCTCGGCGTCTCTGCCTGGTACGTGCTCAAGGGCAGGCATCTGGAACTCGCCAGGCGCTCCATGACGGTCGCCGCCTCTTTCGGCTTGGCCTCGGCGCTCTCGGTCGTGGTGCTGGGCGATGAAAGCGGTTATCTCGCCACCGAGCACCAGAAGATGAAGCTCGCCGCCATTGAGGCCATGTGGGAAACTGAACCGGCACCGGCTTCCTTCACCGCTTTCGGGTTCCCGGATCAGGAAGCGCGAGAAACGCATTATGCGGTTCACATCCCGTGGGTCATGGGCATCATCAGCACCCGCTCGCTCGACACGCAGATTCCCGGCATCGAGGAACTGGTCGAGCGTGCGGAAGAGCGCATCAGAAAAGGCATTGTCGCCTATGATGCATTGCAGAAAATCCGCTCCGCCGGCAGCACGGATGCCATTCCCGATGATGTCAGGACAGCGTTCGAGGAAAGCGGTGCGGACCTCGGATACGCACTGCTTCTGAAGCCCTATCTCGACGATCCGCGCGAAGCCACGGACGCGCAGATCACGCAGGCGGCAAACGACACGGTTCCAAACGTGCCGACGCTGTTCTGGACCTTCCGCATCATGGTTGGACTGGGTTTCTTCTTCATCCTGCTGATGGGGGTGTTCTTCTATCTGTCGGCGCGACACAGGCTGGACCGCTATCCCTTTCTCCTGCGCATCGCGGTCTTTGCCATTCCGCTTCCGTGGATCGCCGCGGAATGCGGCTGGATCGTCGCGGAGTTCGGGCGCCAGCCATGGATTATCGAAGGCGTTCTGCCCACGGCCGTGGCTGTGTCGAACCTTGGCGCTTCCACGGTGCTGATGACGATCATCGGCTTCTCGCTGATCTACACCGTGCTCTTCATCGTCGAAATGACGCTGATGCTGCGCGCCATTCGCAAGGGGCCTGAACCAGACGAAGAGCCCGAGGCCGAGTTCGGTCCGCGTGCTTTCGTTCCGGCGGAGTAAGAACAATGATCCTGCACACTCTTATCGACTATGAAACGCTGCGTGTTATCTGGTGGGGACTGCTCGGCGTGCTGCTCATCGGTTTCGCGGTCACCGACGGCTTCGATCTCGGTACCGGAACGCTCCTGCCCTTCGTGGCAAAGACCGACACGGAGCGCCGCGTCGTGATCAACGCTGTCGGCCCCGTCTGGGAAGGCAATCAGGTCTGGCTGATCGTTGGTGGCGGCGCCATCTTTGCGGCCTGGCCTCCGCTTTATGCGGTGTCCTTCTCGGGCTTCTATCTTGCCATGTTCGCCGTGGTCTTCGCGCTCATCCTGCGTCCCGTGGCGTTCAAATACCGGTCGAAGCGCGAGAACACCGCCTGGCGCACGAGCTGGGACTGGGCGCTGTTCATTGGCGGTTTCGTGCCGGCGCTGATCTTCGGCGTTGCGGTGGGCAATGTCCTGCAGGGGGTGCCGTTCCGGCTCGAAAATGACCTGCGGATTTTCTACGAAGGCACGACATTGTTCGAGCTGCTTAACCCGTTTGCGCTCCTGTGCGGTCTTCTCTCGGTGGCGATGCTCATCATGCATGGCGCATCCTGGCTGATGGTGAAGACCGAGGGAGCGGTTGCCGCGCGCAGCCGCGCCTTTGGCAGCGTCGCCGCCATGGCCACCATCGTGATCTTTGCGCTCGGTGGACTCTGGCTTTGGGCCGGCATTGATGGGTTCCGCATCACAAGCGCCATCATCACCGACGGCCCGTCCAACCCGCTTGCCAAGACCGTGGAGCAGGCTGGCGGCGCCTGGTTCGACAATTACGCGGCGCATCCATGGACAATGATCGCGCCAGCACTCGGTTTTGCCGGCGCGGCCCTCGCGCTCGTTCTGTTCCGTGCCCGGCGTGAGGTGCCGACCCTGCTTGCCAGTGCGGTGTCGATCATCGGCATCATCTCCACCGTCGGCCTGTCGATGTTCCCCTTCATCCTGCCGTCTTCCATCGCACCCGGCGCGAGCCTGACGGTGTGGGATGCATCTTCGAGCCACCTGACCCTGTTCATCATGCTGGTTGTGACGGCGTTCTTCGTGCCGCTGATCGTCGCCTATACGAGCTGGGTCTATCGGGTTTTGTGGGGCAAGGTCGACGCAAACGAAATCGAGAAAGGCAAGGGCCACGCTTATTGAGCGTTGCTGTGAGACAAAAGGAGATCACGACATGTGGTATTTCGCATGGTTGCTCGGACTTCCCCTCGCTGCGGCTTTCGCCGTTCTCAACGCGATGTGGTACGAGCTGATGGACGACGCGGCGAAGAAAAAAGAAGCCGAAACGCAATGAACCGCCGGACGCCGGCCTCGTGCCGGCGTTCTGCTTTCAAGCTTCAATCGGCGATCTGCCCGCTTGCCGGGCGCTTCATGATCACTTCGCGGTGTGGATAGGGGATCTCGATCCCGTTTTCCTTCAGCGTGTCCCAAAGCGCGAGCAGCACTTTGCCACGCACATTGGTGAGCCCCTGCTGCGGATCGCGGATCCAGAAGCGCAGCACGAAATCGAGCGAGGATTCACCGAACCCCGTCAGCCAGCAGACCGGCCTCCGGTCCGCGTCCACACGTCCGACACTCATGGCCGCTTCGATGGCAAGGGCCGAAACCTGATGCGGGTCGGCCTCGTAGGAAACGCCAAACGGCACGTCGAGGCGCACCATCTCGTCGCTGAACGACCAGTTGATCACCTGCTGGGTGATGAAATCCTCATTGGGGATGAGATATTCGCGCCCGTCGCGGGTGATGACGGACACGAACCGCGCTCTGAGCTCGCGGATCCAGCCGAATGTATCGCCGAGCGTGATCGTGTCGCCCGGTTTGATGGACTTGTCGAGCAGGATGATGATGCCCGAGATGAAGTTGGAAACGACCTTCTGGAGGCCGAAGCCGAGCCCCACGCCGACAGCGCCGGAAAACACCGTCAGCGCGGTCAGGTCGACGCCAACGGAGGACAGTGCGATCGCGCCTGCGGCGATGACAAGCCCGATCTTCACCACCTTGCCGAGCAGCACGCGGATCGACGGCGTGAGTTCGTCGGAGCGCTGGACGCGCTCTTCGAAATAATTGCCAAGCACGACGGCAAGCCAGACCGTGCCGGTGAGCAGAACCGCGGCTTTCAGCAGCACCAGTGCGCTTAATCGTGTTGCCCCCAGCGGCAGGGCCAGCGTGTCGAGAAACGCGGCGGCTTCGTCGTCTATGCCGAGAATGACGATGGCCGCATAGGTCCATGCAATCCAGCCGATGGTTCTGGCAAGCAGCCGATTCCGGATGATGCGCGACACCACCGAGGTGAACAGCCAGGCGAGTGAGAGCGAGAGGGCGAGCGAAAGCAGCAGGGTCCGGCTCGGCCAGGTGAGCGAGCGCAACACCGTCAGCACCGCGAAAAGCATGAGCACGAAGAGGATCCAGTCCGTGCGCCGCATCAGCGCCACGACGACGCGCAGAAGACCCTGTTGGCCCTTGATGCGCCGTGCGCGCGCTTCGAGCCGGCTTTCCAGTCCGCGCGATGCCAGCTTTGCGACAAAGAGCAACACTGCAATGATTGCGAGCTGGTACAAGGTCCAGGGATTGGCAAGATTGACGAGTTTGGCCTGCACCCAACCCGAAATCTCGATCAGAAGGTCCACGAACGCCATGGTTGCAGTGTAAAGCAAATTCTGTCGGTGTGGAAACAGTGCACGGCGCAAAGGTACAGCTTAATCAGTTGGATGCGGCTATGGTGCGTGTGGCTTTGTCGGGTGGCGGGAGCTTGCAATGAACGAAACGGGGATACTGGATGATCCGCTTCTGCTGGGCATCGATACCGGCGGTACCTACACGGATGCTGTCCTGTTCTGCGAGCGTTCGGGCGTTGTCGCCAAGGCCAAGGCGCTGACGACACGGCATGATCTTGCGGAAGGCATTGCCGGTGCCGTCGATGCCGTCCTGGCGAAGGCGTCCGCACCTGCGCGCCGGATTGGCCTCGTCTCCATGTCGACGACACTTGCCACCAACGCGCTGGTGGAAGGTCAGGGCGGCCGCGTCGCGCTGGTCATGATCGGGTTTTCGGAAACCGATCTCACGCAGGCGGGACTGCGCAACGCATTGCGGTCCGACCCGGTCCTGTTTCTGCCGGGCGGGCATGATGTGCACGGCAATGAAACGCCGCTGGAGGTGGAGCGGCTTGAAGCGGAGATCGCGGCGCTGGCGCAGGACGTGACGGCTTTCGCCGTCTGTGCCTATTTTGCGGTGCGCAACCCCGCTCACGAGATCGCGGTCAGGGATTTCATCCGCGCCCGCACCGACCTTCCGGTCACCATGAGCCATGAGCTTTCGGCCCAACTCGGCGGTCCGCGCCGGGCGCTGACAACCCTGCTCAATGCGCGGCTCATCGCGTTGATAGATCGCCTCGTGCTTGCCTCAGAGCGTTTTCTTGAAAAGCGCGGCATCCGCGCTCCGCTCATGGTGGTCCGCGGCGATGGCGCGCTCGTTTCGGCGGAGTTCGCCCGCAGCAGGCCCATCGAGACCATCCTGTCCGGCCCGGCTGCCAGTCTGGTCGGCGCGCGGTACCTGACAGGGCTCGACCGCGCAATTGTTTCCGATATCGGCGGCACGACCACAGACATCGCCGTTCTGGAAAACGGTCAGCCACGCATCGATCCGCAGGGGGCGAGTGTGGGCGGTCATCGCACCATGGTCGAGGCGGTGGCAATGCGCACGTTCGGGCTCGGCGGAGATTCCGAAGTCACGATAGAGGAGGGCGGGCTGAGCGGCCGCATTGTGCTCGGGCCACGCCGGCTCGTGCCCCTGTCCCTTGCCGCACATCTTCATGGCGGCCAGATCGTCGAGGCGCTGCAAAAGCAGGAGACGAGGCCGGTGCCTTCCCGGCTCAACGGGCGTTTTGCGTGTCTGAGCGGTATGCCGGCGCGCCACGCAACCGGCCTCTCGCAGAGCGAGGCCGCGCTCTATGCGCGGCTGGGGCCGGAGCCGGTGGCGCTTGACGCGCTCATCCTGTCAAGCGCGCAGCTTGCGCCGCTCGATCGTCTCGTCGCGCGCGGGCTCGTTTCGCTGATTGGCTTCACGCCTTCCGATGCCGCACATGTGCTTGGCCGGCAGACGGGATGGGATGCTGGGGCCGCGCGTCTTGGCGCTGCGCTTTTCGCCAGACGCCGCGACGGCGCCGGCCAACAGCTCGCGACGGATGCCGAAGCGTTCTGCGAACGTGTTATGGCGCGTCTTGCCCGCCGCTCTGCCGAAGCCGTTCTCGAAACGGCATTTTGTGAGGACGGGCTCGACGGGGCGGCGCTCGCCGGGCACGAGCTTATGCGCCGGGCGCTCGATGGGGAGCAGAGCGTCACGCGGTTCCGGGTGTCGCTCGACCGCCCGGTCATCGGCCTGGGCGCATCTGCGCCCCTGCACTATGCCGGGCTCGGCGCACTGCTCGGAGGAGACTGCGTGCTGCCTGAGGATGCGGATGTCGCCAACGCCATTGGCGCCGTTGTCGGCCGGGTGGGTGTGCGCAGCGAAGCCCATATCGGCCAGCCGCGAGAGGGCGTCTACCGGGTGCAGGTCGCCGAAGAACTGCGTGATTTTGCGGATGAAGAAGAGGCATTGGCCTTTGCCGAAAGCGTGTTGATGCGCGACCTGCACGACAGGGCGCGCCAGGCCGGCGCCGATCAGGCCGAGCTCCACGTGACACGCGACATCCGCGCTGTCGATGTCGACGGCAGCCGCCGCTTTCTGGAAGCGCGGGTAGTGGCGCAGGCGTCGGGACGCCCGCGTATGACGCTCAACCACGATTGAGATTGAAACTTCTTCTCCGTCCGGCGAATTGACCCCGTGCCGCTGGCGTGGTGAAAGCAGTGCATCATTTCTGACATCGGGAAGAGGAGTGTCTGCCAAATGGAAAATCGCGTTGAGCTTCATGGGTTGAAGGTTGCGGAAGAGCTGCGCGATTTCGCCGTAAAAGAGGCGCTCCCCGGTACGGGCGTAGAACCCGACGAATTCTGGAAGGCGCTATCGGATATCGTTCACGATCTGGCTCCGAAAAACCGCGCCCTGCTCGCAAAACGCGATGCACTGCAGGAAAAGATCGACGCCTGGTACAGGGAAAATGGTGCGCCTGCGGATCAAGAGGCCTATCAGACCTTCCTGCGCGAAATCGGCTATCTGCTGCCGGAAGGCGAGGCCTTCTCGGTCTCAACACAAAATGTCGATCCGGAGATTGCCAGTGTTGCCGGGCCGCAGCTCGTCGTGCCGGTGATGAATGCACGCTACGCGCTCAACGCGGCCAATGCGCGCTGGGGCTCGCTCTACGATGCGCTTTACGGCACGGACGCCATTTCCGAGGAGGACGGCGCGGAAAAGGGCAAGGGCTACAATCCGAAGCGCGGCGAAAAGGTTATCGCCTGGGCGCGTGCCTTCCTTGATGCCAGCGCGCCGCTCGACGGTGTTTCCTGGACGGAAATTACCGGGCTTTCGGTTGTCGATGGTCAGCTCGTGGCGAAGACCGAGGGCGGTGAAGCGCGCCTGAAGGACGCGGCGAAATTCACCGGTTATCGCGGCGCGGCGGAAAACCCGACCGCCGTTCTGCTCGCCACCAATGGCATGCATGCGGAGGTCGTGATCGACCGCACGCACCCGATCGGCAAGACCGACAAGGCGGGCATTGCCGATGTGGTGCTGGAATCGGCCCTGACCACGATCCAGGATTGCGAGGATTCCGTTGCCGCTGTGGACGCGGAAGACAAGGTCGTCGTCTATCGCAACTGGCTCGGCCTGATGAAGGGCGACCTCGAAGAGCAGGTGACGAAGGGCGACAAGACCTTCACCCGCCGCCTGAACCCCGACCGCGAATACACCGCGCCCGATGGCGGCACGCTCTCGCTGCCCGGTCGTTCGCTGATGCTGGTGCGCAATGTCGGCCACCTGATGACCAATCCGGCCATTCTCGACGCCGATGGCAATGAGGTGCCGGAAGGCATCATGGACGCACTCTTCACCGCAGCCATCGCGCTGCACGATGTCGGGCCGAATGGCCGCCGCATGAACAGCCGTGCGGGCTCCATGTATGTGGTGAAGCCGAAGATGCACGGGCCCGAAGAGGTGGCCTTCGCGGTGGAACTGTTCGGCCGCGTCGAAAAAGCCCTCGGCATGGCACCCAACACCATGAAAATGGGCATCATGGACGAGGAGCGCCGCACCACGATCAATCTGAAGGAGTGCATCCGCGCCGCGCGCGAGCGGGTCGTCTTCATCAACACCGGCTTCCTCGATCGCACGGGCGACGAAATCCACACCTCCATGGAGGCAGGTCCGATGATCCGCAAGGGCGACATGAAACAGGCAGCCTGGATCTCGGCCTATGAGAACTGGAATGTCGATATTGGCCTTGAGTGCGGTCTTTCCGGCCACGCCCAGATCGGCAAGGGCATGTGGGCCATGCCCGACCTGATGGCGGCGATGCTGGAGCAGAAGATCGGACATCCGAAGGCCGGCGCGAACACGGCATGGGTGCCGTCGCCAACAGCGGCCACGCTCCACGCCACGCATTACCACACGGTTGATGTCCACGCCGTGCAGGCCGAGCTGAAGAACCGCAAGCGCGCAGCGCTTTCCGATATCCTCTCGGTGCCGGTGGCCACACGGCCCAACTGGACACCGGAGGAAATCCAGAAGGAGCTCGACAACAACGCGCAGGGCATTCTGGGTTATGTGGTGCGCTGGATCGATCAGGGCGTCGGCTGCTCCAAGGTGCCGGACATCAACGATGTCGGCCTGATGGAAGACCGCGCGACGCTGCGCATTTCCGCTCAGCACATGGCAAACTGGCTGCATCATGGCGTCGCAAGCAAAGAGCAGGTGATGGAAACGATGAAGCGCATGGCGGCGGTTGTTGACCGGCAGAATGAAGGCGATCCGCTCTATCGCCCGATGGCGCCGGATTTCGACGAATCCATTGCCTTTCAGGCGGCCTGTGACCTTGTGTTCAAGGGGCGGGAACAGCCCAATGGCTACACCGAACCGGTTCTGCATGCACGCCGCCTTGAACTCAAGGCGCAAGACAGTGCAAGTAGAGCATCATGACCCGCTGATGGCGCATCGGATTCGCCGGCGGTAACAACAACAGGTCGCCGGACTGTGCCTGAATGAAGATTCTTGCAATCGATACCGCGGCGGCGCTCTGCGCCGCCTGCATTCTTGAAACCGATACGGATGAAGAGCTCAGTCGGCACGTGCTGGACCTGGGCAAGGGACATGCCGAACACGTCATGTCGGTCATCGAAGGTGCGCTGAAGACTGCCGGTCTCGGCTATGATGCACTTGGCGCCGTGGCCGTTTCGGTTGGGCCGGGGTCGTTCACCGGCGTGCGGGTCGGCGTATCCGCCGCACGCGGTCTGGCGCTTGCGCTCAATGTGCCGGCCATCGGCGTTTCCACGCTTGAAGCACTTGGCGCGGAGGCGCGCGGGACGTTTCCCGGGCGTGCCCTCCTCGTTGCGCTCGGGCAGCGCGCGCCAAATCTCTTCGCCGCAGGCTTCGACAGTGAAGGGCGCATCCTCCTCGAACCTCAGAGCCAGTCAGCGGAGAGGCTGGTGGAATGGGCCTCTGCCGAGAATGCAGTCGTCTACGGCGTTGCCGCAGAGCTTGTGGCCGCGGCGGGCTCGCCGGCGCTCGACATCCAGCCAGCCGGCGCAACAGCGGATATTCTGACCTTCGCCCGGCTTGCCGCTGCAAAGGGGGCGGGTGGCGAGCCGCCAAAGCCGCTCTATCTGCGCGCACCGGACGCTGCCCCGCAGCAGAATTTCGCGCTCCCGCGAAAGGAAGGCTGATGGCGCTCTTTCCGAGAAAACGCGAATTTGTGGTGCGACCGCTGGAGGTCGCGGACAGCCTCGTTCTGGCCGACATGCACGCCGAAGATTTCACGCGTCCGTGGAGCGATGCGGAGTTTGAAGCACTCCTCACACAGGAGGGCGTGTTCGGTTTCGCCGTTTCCGAAGTCGGCAGAAAGCCGCCGCAGCTTGCCGGGTTCGTGCTTGCGCGACAGGCCGCGGATGAGGGCGAGATCCTCACCATTCTCGTGACGCGCAACCAGCGCCGTCATGGCCTTGGCCGTCAGTTGATGGATGCGGTGCTCTTCAGGATGCACAGCGACCGTGCCGCCGCCCTGTTCCTTGAGGTGGACGAGACCAACGCCGCTGCCATCGCGCTCTACCGAAGGCTCGGATTCCGGCAGGTCGGGGGGCGGCCGGATTACTACCGCGATGCAAACGGCAGGCGCACCAGCGCCATTGTCATGCGCCGCGACCTGCGCTGAGCGCTGTTTCCCACGGGGGAAAAATGCTGTAAGCGTCCATTCCTCGCAATGGGCCTCGAGGCTGATCCAGGGCTGATGTTCAGCACGTTTCGTTTCGTCATCGCAATCCTGACTGTCGCACTCTACACACTGCCGCTCATGGTGGTGCAGGAGATCGCGCTGCGCACATGGTTTTTAAGCGACCGCATCGTGCCGCGGCTCTGGCATCGGCTCACGCTGCGCGTGCTCGGTGTGCGGGTGCGCATGGAAGGGCGTCCGTCAAGGGAGCGTCCGCAGATGATCGTTGCCAATCATGTCTCCTGGCTCGATATTCTGGTGCTTGGCTCGCTCGATGGCGTGCACTTCATCGCCAAGTCTGAAATGCGCAGCTGGCCGATCCTCGGCACATTCGCGCGCCAGCAGCGGTCCGTCTTCGTCGAACGCGAGCGCCGCCGCACCTCGCCCGAACAGGCGCGCGAGATCGCCGAGCGGCTGGCCGATGGTGATCCGATGGTGCTTTTCGCCGAAGGCACCACCGGCGATGGCAACCGGCTTCTTCCGTTCAAGAGCACGCTGTTCAGCGCCGCGCAGCTTGCGCTCGCAAGCGACCGGGCCGAAAGTGTCACGGTACAGCCCGTGGCCATCACTTATCTGAGCAAGGGCGGGCTCCGCCTCGACCGGCGTGAGCGCGCGTCGCTCTCGTGGATCGGCGATACCGACCTCCTGCCCAACCTCATCACGGTTCTTCAGTCGCGGCCCGTCGATATCGCCGTGCGCTATGGCGATCCGATCCCGTTTCTGGCAAAAGGCGACCGCAAGACCGTCACGCGGGAAGCCGAGGCGCAGGTGCGCGCCATGCTCACGGCAGGCTTACGCGGCACCGAAATCTGACGGATTCATCACACGGCGAAGAATCGTCTGTTTTTTGACACGCAAAAACGTTAGGAAACCGGCATGGAACAGAATATCGCGCCGGAAACCGGCAGCTCCGAAAACACAGGCGAGGCATCCGTGATGCCCTCCGCCACCAAGAAGGTTTTTGTGAAAACCTATGGCTGCCAGATGAATGTCTACGATTCGCAGCGCATGTCCGATGCGCTGGCGGCGGATGGTTACGCACCGACGGACCGGATCGAAGAGGCAGACCTCGTCCTTCTCAACACCTGCCACATCCGCGAGAAAGCGGCCGAGAAGGTGTATTCCGAGCTTGGCCGCATTCGCCAGCTCAAGGAAGAGCGCAGCCAGGCCGGCCGTGAAACGGTGATCGGCGTTGCCGGTTGCGTTGCGCAGGCCGAGGGGCAGGAAATCCTGCGCCGTGCGCCTGCGGTCGATCTGGTAATCGGGCCGCAGACCTATCACCGCCTGCCCAAAGTGGTGAAGCGCGCGCTTGGCGGCGAAAAGATCGTAGAGACCGAATACGCCATCGAAGACAAGTTCGAGCATCTGCCGCAGCCGCAGAAACGTGTGGTGCGCAATCGCGGCGTGACGGCCTTCCTGACCGTGCAGGAAGGCTGTGACAAGTTCTGCACCTTCTGCGTCGTGCCCTATACGCGCGGTTCGGAAGTGTCGCGCCCGGTGGCGCAGATCGTTGCCGAGGCAGAGCGTCTTGCCGAAGGCGGCGTGCGCGAGGTGACGCTGCTTGGCCAGAACGTCAACGCCTGGCATGGCGAGGGCGCCGATGGCCGCGAATGGGGGCTCGGCGAGCTCCTGTTCCGGCTTGCGGAAATCCCCGGTCTCGACCGGCTTCGCTACACGACAAGCCATCCGCGTGACATGGATGATGCGCTGATCGCGGCCCATCGCGATCTGCCCAAGCTGATGCCTTATCTCCACCTTCCGGTGCAGTCGGGTTCCGACCGCATCCTGAAAGCAATGAACCGCAAGCACACGGGCGATGACTATCGCCGGCTGATCGACCGCATACGCGAAGCGCGGCCCGATATCGCCATGTCGGGCGATTTCATCGTCGGTTTCCCCGGCGAGACGGATCAGGATTTCGAGGACACGATGCAGCTCGTGCGCGACGTGACCTATGCGCAGGCCTTCTCGTTCAAATATTCGCCGCGCCCGGGCACGCCGGGTGCGGAGCTGGGCGACCAGGTGCCGGAGGCAGTGAAGGATGAGCGGCTTCAGGCGCTCCAGGCCCTTCTCACGGAACAGCAGCGCGGTTTCGTCCAGGGTCTTGTCGGTAGCGAGATGGACGTGCTGCTTGAAAAGCCCGGTCGCCAGCCGGGCCAGCGTGTCGGCAGATCGCCCTGGCTCCAGCCTGTGATTGTTGATGAAAAAGCCGGCGAAATCGGTGACATTATTCATGTTCGAATCACGCAGGCAGGTCCCAACAGCCTGTTTGCAGAGCCGGTGTCGTAAAGGAGAGGCGTTTGTCCGCCAGCACTGAGTTGAAGAACATGCCCTCCGGGGCCTCGGACATGGCACACATCGTGCTGACCTTCGAAGACAACAAGCTGGCCAGCGCCCTCTACGGGCCCTTTGACGAGAATCTGGCCCAGATCGAGCAGCGGCTCGGTGTCGACATTCGCTCGAAGGGCAATCAGCTCACCGTCAAGGGAGAGAGCGTGGCCGCCGCACAGGCGCGCAGGGCGCTCGATTACCTTTACGACCTTCTGCAGAAGGGCGCGGAGCTCGCGCCATCGGATGTAGACGGTGCGGTGCGGCTGGCCATCGCCGCCGATGAACAGCTCACTTTCCCGACCATGGAAAGCAAGGGAAAGCTCGCCGCTGCGCAGATTTCCACGCGCAAGCGTACGGTGCATGCGCGCTCGGCCAATCAGGACGCCTATATGCGGGCGCTTGAGCGCTCGGAGCTGGTGTTTGGCATCGGTCCCGCCGGCACGGGCAAGACCTTCCTCGCAGTGGCCTACGCAGCCATGCTTCTGGAGCGCGGTGCAGTGGACCGCATCATTTTGTCGCGGCCGGCGGTCGAGGCCGGCGAGCGGCTGGGCTTTCTGCCGGGTGACATGCGCGAGAAAGTCGATCCCTATCTGCGCCCGCTCTATGACGCGCTCTACGACATGATCCCGGCGGAGAAGGTGGAGCGCGCGCTGGCAGCTGACGTGATCGAGATTGCGCCGCTCGCTTTCATGCGCGGCCGCACGCTTGCCAATTCGGTGGTGATCCTCGATGAGGCGCAGAACACCACGCCGATGCAGATGAAGATGTTTTTGACGCGGCTTGGCGAGAATGCGCGCATGATCGTGACCGGTGACCCGAGCCAGATCGATCTCCCTCCCAACACGAAATCGGGCCTGGTCGAAGCGCTTGAGGTTCTGGGCGATGTGTCCGGCATTGTCACCGTCCGGTTCGACGAGAAGGACGTGGTGCGCCATCCGCTGGTGGCCGCGATTGTCCGGGCCTATGACAAAAAGGCGCGGGGCTGACCCGCGCAGGCTGATGGACGATATTCCTCCTGCCGGTGAAATGCCGGAAATCGTGATCGAAGTCGCCGTCGAGGCGGGCGACTGGGTGTCTGAAGCCGCGCTTCAGGCTCTGGCGGGCCGCGCCATCGGCGCTGCCGCATCCATGATTGGGCTTGAGCCGGATGAAGGTGGTACGGTCAGCCTGCTTTTTACGGGCGATGCGGAAATCCAGGTGCTGAATCGCGAATGGCGCGGCAAGGACAAGCCTACCAATGTGCTTTCCTTCCCGGCACCGGACATGCTCGCTCCGGGAGGTGAGATGCAGCCTCTCGGTGATATTATCGTTGCCTATGAGACAGTTGCGCGGGAAGCGGCAGAAGAGGGCAAGCAATTCGATCATCATCTGACGCATCTGATCGTTCACGGATTTTTGCATATCATGGGATATGACCATGAAACCGAGGAAGAGGCGGAGGAGATGGAAGAATTGGAGCGCAAAACGCTGCAAACACTTGCCATTCGCGATCCGTATGCCTAACTGAAGGGCTCAATCGAACAAACGGCCATGACAGAGAACACGATGATCGCGGCGGGAGATGTGCCCGCAAGCGAGACGAACTCCCCCGAGGAGGGGGAAGAGGGGTCTAGTAGACCTCCCCAACGAAGCTCCGGCAGCCGCCTGTCCCTCTGGGAGAGAATGATGGCAGCGCTTGGCATTCGAAACGGTTCCTCGCTGCGCGACGATCTCGCGGACGCGCTGGACGAACACACGCGCGACACGGCGGCCTTCTCCCCCGGCGAGCGGGCCATGCTGAAAAACATTCTCCGGCTGCGCGAGTTGCGCGTCGAGGACGTGATGGTCCCGCGCGCCGATATCGAGGCGGTGGATCTGAACACCACGCTGGGCGATCTTCTGAATGCCTTTGAAAGGTGCGGTCACTCGCGTATGCCCGTCTACGGGGAAACGCTGGATGATCCGCGCGGCATGGTGCACATCCGCGACATTGTGAGCCATATCACCAAGACGGCAAAGGCGAAGAAGGGCCGGGCACGCAAAGTGCCCGAAGTCCCCGCTTTCGATCTGGGCAAGGTCGAACTCGACCGCACAATCGGCGATCTCAATCTTCCACGCTCAATCCTCTTCGTGCCCCCGTCCATGCTGGCATCGGACCTGATGGCGCGGATGCAGGCGTCCCGCACGCAGATGGCCCTCGTCATCGACGAGTATGGCGGCACGGACGGGCTGGTGTCGCTGGAAGACATCGTCGAGATGGTTGTCGGCGACATCGAGGACGAGCACGACGACGACGCGCCGCTCATAGAGCAGATCGGCGAGGATGCCTTCGTGGTGGACGCCAAGGCGGAAATCGAGGACGTGGCCGAGGTGATCGGTGAGGATTTTCACGCCGAGGAGCATTCCGAGGATGTCGATACGATCGGCGGCGTGATCTTTAACGTCCTGGGGCGTGTTCCTGCACGGGGCGAAGTGGTGCAGGCCATACCGGGCTTCGAGTTTCAGGTGCTGGATGCCGATCCGCGCCGTGTGAAGCGCGTGCGCATCGTACACAACCGGGCATCTGAACGCCGCAGAAGGTCGGCGCGCATCGGCGACAATTTGTAGCGCCCCCCACCCCAAATCCGCGAGATGGTTTCAAAGCTCGGCAAACTGCTGATACTGCTTGACGTGTGATTCGGGCTTTGCGGATGGGTGGATGGAGAGCCTCGCCGGACGGGTTATATTGCTGAGTGGATGGCGGCGGTCGCTCGTTGCCTTCGTTGCGGGTGGCCTGGCTGCGCTGGCGCAGCCCCCATTCGACTTTTTTGCAACCTGTTTTGTGGCATTTCCCATCCTCGTCTGGCTTCTCGACGGAGCGGTGGGGGACGGGCGCGGTCTCCGGGCACTCGCTATTCCAGCCTTCAAAACAGGCTGGTGGTTTGGTTTTGGTTATTTTCTGCTTGGATTGTGGTGGATCGGCAATGCACTGCTGGTCGATGCTGAAAATTTTGCTTGGGCTGTGCCGCTGGCGGTTGTCGGGCTGCCTGCATTCCTGGCTGTATTCTACGGTATTGCGACGCTTCTCGCACGGCTTCTTTGGTCCGGCGGTGTTCTGAGGATCGTTTCTCTTGCGTTTGCTTTCGGCATTGCTGAATTGATTAGAAGTGTAATCTTTACGGGATTTCCCTGGAATGCAATTGGCTATGCGGCCATGCCCACTTTACTTAGCATGCAGTCGGCTAAGATATTTGGCCTGACGGGCATGAATTTCCTGGCGGTTCTGGTGTTTTCAATGCCGGCATTGTTGGGTACACGCCGCCATCTTCTGACTGGCAGTATTATTGCGATCGGTTTGGTCACAACACAGTTTGCTTATGGTTACCTAAGTCTTTCGAGTGAAAGCCCGCTGGAGCGCTTTTTGCCGGTCCGCATCGTCCAGCCGTCGATCAAGCAGACTGAAAAATGGGACGCTTCCGAGCAGACGCGCATCTTTAACATTCTGCTGGATCTTACCCGTCGACCGGCCGTTGACGGTGCGGACAGGCCGGAACTGATCGTCTGGCCCGAGACCGCTGTCCCCTTTTTGTTCACGGATCGTCCGGAGGCGCTTGTGGAGCTTGGCGAGGCGCTGGGTGAGGGCCAGACGCTGCTGGCAGGTGCCGTTCGCGCTGAAGCCGGCGACGGTCTCGGGGCGACGCGCTACTACAATTCAGTCGTTGCAATTGCGCAGGACGGCACGATTGTCGATGCCGTGGACAAGGTTCACCTGGTTCCCTTCGGTGAATACGTACCATTCGCTAACCTGTTGAATAATTTTGGGATAGAAGAGATCGTGCAGTCTGCCGGTCCATTCACGGCAGGCAGTGGACGGCGCGCCATCGAAGTGGCGCCTGACCTGCGCGCCCTGCCGTTCGTGTGCTATGAAATCATCTTCCCCCGACTGGTCTTCGGGGCCGCGGACCGCTCGGATTTCCTTCTCAACGTCACGAATGATGCATGGTTCGGTGTGTCCCCGGGGCCGTATCAGCACTTTCGTCAGGCCCGATTGCGTGCCGTGGAGAATGGCCTCCCGCTGCTGCGTGCGGCAAACTCGGGCATATCCGCCGTCATCGATTCTTCCGGGCGCATTCTGGACGCTTTCGACCTCAATGCGGTGGGCAATCTGGATGTTCGATTGCCTGTTCACAATGCACGGAAATTTTATTTTGGGAATCCCGGAACCAATGGAACGTTTATTGCGTTTGGTTTTGGGGCCGTGCTTTTTGGCTCAAGTATTATTCGGCGCCTGAGGGCGAATTGACATCGGCCCTTTCGGCTACGCATAGTGTGTAAGCCGACTACATCGAAATTCGATTTGACAGGCTTGGGGCTCTGGGAGGTCGAAGACGTAGTGCGGTCAATGGCAACCCCGTGCCGGATGGCGAGGGAATATATGAACAAGAATAAGAAAAAACCGAATCCGATCGATATTCATGTCGGAGGTCGGATCAGGCTAAGAAGAAACATGCTTGGCATGAGCCAGGAAAAGCTTGGCGAAAGCCTGGGTATAACTTTCCAGCAAATCCAGAAATACGAGAAGGGTACGAATCGCGTCGGCGCCAGCCGGCTGCAGGCAATAGCTTCGGTTCTCAGCGCTCCGGTGTCGTTCTTTTTTGAAGGCGCGCCGGGCGAGGAAAATGAGGCCGGAAGAGGCATGGCGGAGGACGGGGCGGACTTTGTCGTCGATTTTCTCAACAGCAGCGAAGGCGTTCAACTGAACAGGGCCTTTGCAAAGATTTCCGATCCGAAGGTGCGCCGCCGGATCATTGACCTGGTCAAGGTGCTGGCCACCGATAATCCGGATTGAGGGCTTTTCTCCTCGCCATCAATGAAACCGCTCTCAGGGCGTAGCTGAACAACGGGGAATGGAAAATCCGTTCCCCGTTTTGTTTTGCGCCGCAACCGTTGTGCTTGACCTGAGAGGTTCAGCTTGGCTAACAGGGGAGCGCCTGTTGCCGACAGATTGATCGGCTTCTTCTCAGAGGGGATACCCGTGGCGCGCAAGAACTACCTCTTTACAAGTGAATCCGTTTCCGAAGGCCATCCGGACAAGGTCTGTGATCGCATCTCCGATGAGATTGTCGATCTGGTCTATCGGGAAGCCAAGAAATCCGGCATGGACCCGTGGAAGGTTCGTGTTGCGTGCGAAACGCTGGCGACGACCAACCGCGTCGTGATCGCCGGCGAGGTGCGCGTTCCCGATACGCTGCTCAAGCGGGACAAGAAAACCGGTGAGGTGGCTACGGATTCGAAGGGCAACCCGCTCATCAACCCGTCACGATTCCGCTCGGCTGCGCGCCGCGCCATCCGTGCCATCGGCTACGAACAGGACGGTTTTCACTGGAAGACCGCGAAGATCGATGTTCTCCTGCACGGTCAGTCGCCGGATATCGGCCAGGGCGTCGACAATGCAGCCGACCGACAGGGTGAAGAAGGCGCGGGCGATCAGGGCATTATGTTCGGCTATGCCTGCCGTGAGACGCCTGACCTCATGCCCGCACCGATCTATTATTCCCACAAGATCCTGCAGCTCCTCGCCGACGCCCGCAAATCGGGTGAAGGCGATGCCGCAAAGCTCGGCCCCGACGCCAAGGCGCAGGTCACCGTGCGTTACGTTGACGGAAAGCCGTCTGAGGTAACCGAGATCGTCCTGTCGACCCAGCATCTGGACACTTCGTGGGACAGCGGCAAGGTGCGGCAGGTCGTCGAGCCCTATATCCACGAGGCGCTGTCTTCCGGCGGCATTACGGTTGCAGCAAACTGCAACTGGTACATCAACCCGACCGGGAAATTCGTCATTGGCGGTCCCGATGGTGATGCAGGTCTTACCGGCCGCAAGATCATCGTCGACACCTATGGCGGTGCGGCCCCTCACGGCGGCGGTGCTTTCTCGGGCAAGGATACGACCAAGGTCGACCGGTCCGCGGCCTATGCCGCGCGCTACCTCGCCAAGAACGTGGTCGCGGCCAATCTCGCCGAGCGCTGCACGATCCAGCTTTCTTACGCCATTGGTGTTGCCCAGCCGTTGTCGGTCTATGTGAACCTGCACGGCACGGGCCGTGTTTCGGAAGAAGAGGTCGAGATCGCGATCCGCGAGGTGATGGACCTGTCGCCGAGTGGCATTCGCCGTCATCTGGACCTCAATCGCCCGATCTATGCCAAGACAGCCGCCTACGGTCACTTCGGCCGGAAGGCCAGCCGTGACGGCTCGTTCTCCTGGGAGCGGACCGATCTGGTGAAAACTCTCAAACAGGCAGTCGCAAAAGCTGCCTGAGCGGCTTTGCCAGTAGCGGAAAGACCTGATGGCTGAAGAGCGGCGCAAACGGGCTACCGAAGCCTTCTTCGGCCGTCGTCATGGAAAGCGTCTGCGTCCCAGACAGGACGCGGCGCTTGCCGCACTTCTCGACAGGGCGCTGATAAAGCTCGATGCGGCGTCGCACAATGTGGCGGCGTTGTTCCCATCACCCGTGGAGGGGATCAGACTTGAGATCGGCTTCGGTGGCGGCGAGCATCTGCTCAGCGAACTGGCGCGCTACCCGCGCACGGGCTTCATCGGCGTGGAGCCGTTCGTCAACGGTATGGCGAAGCTCGCCTCTGCTGTCGATGAGCAGGGCGGTGTACCGGCAAACCTGCGGGTCTACAATGATGATGCGACTGCACTGCTGGACTGGCTGCCTGAAGCGTCGATCGCAGAGATAGACCTGCTTTATCCGGACCCCTGGCCCAAGAAGAGGCACTGGAAACGCCGGTTCGTAAACCGGGCGAATCTCGACCGCTTTGCCCGCGTGCTAAAACCGGGTGGCCGTTTCCGCTTCGCGTCGGACATCGATACCTATATCGACTGGACGCTCCTGCACTGCGAGGCACATCCCGCGTTTCGCTGGGAGGCGGGAAGCGCCGATGACTGGCGCAGGCCCTATGACGGCTGGCCGGGCACAAGATACGAAGCAAAGGCGATCCGCGAGGGGCGGACACCCGCCTATCTGACCTTCCTGCGGGTCTGAGCGCCGATCTTATCTGCCGCGCATTCCATAAAACTGTTCGGGATCGATGCCGAGGCGGCGAAGATCCGCATCCTGCGCGCGACGGCGATTGCGCACTGCGGCAGAAACCGCCACGGCACTCTCGATCACGCCAAAAAACTCACCGATTTCCGTCACGAATTTACGTGCAGACATGGTTCTTCCTTTCATTGTGCGATGCAGCATAACTTAAGGCGGCTCTGGACCGTGGAGAAGCGACGATCTGGCAGGGCAGCCATGCGTTTGTGCGGCGCATCATGATTTTTCGCGGCGTTTGGATCGCTAGGGGGTTTTCATGCACCGCTCTTGAAAAGAACTGCCATCTCGGCTATATCCAGCTCAAATTCTTGGTCGCTATGACGGAGAGTGGGTCCCGCCGGTCCCGCTCTTTTTTGTTAGATGCGGCCGTCCGGAGGTTGGATGACGGCAGTTTCAGAAGACAGGAATGGCGATGATCGCCTGATCCGCGAAAGCGGCATTGAGGCGCGGGTCGCTGCGATCATCATTCCTGTTCTGGGTGCGATCGGATATCGCCTGGTTCGTGTGCGCATGACCGCGCAGGATGGCGCCACCCTGCAGATCATGGCCGAACGGCCCGACGGCAGCATGACCGTCGAAGACTGCGAGGAAGTCAGCCGCGCGCTTTCGCCCGTGCTTGATGTCGAAGACCCGATCGACACGGCCTATCAGCTCGAAATTTCCTCGCCGGGCATCGACCGGCCGCTGGTGCGCACCACGGATTTCGCTGCCGCCGAGGGGCATCTGGTCAAGATCGAGACGGCCGTGCTGCTTGACGGGCGCAAACGCTTCCGCGGCTTTGTCGTTGAGAGCGACGGGGAAACCGTGACGATCGAGCCGGAAACGGCCGAGGAAGAAGGGGACGAGGATGTCCTCTTTGGAATTCCCTTCGAGGCAATCGCCGAAGCACGGCTGGTCCTGACGGACGAGCTGGTGCGCGACGCCCTGAAGCAGGACAAGGAAGAGCGCCGCGAGCGCAAGCGCAATCGCCGCCCTTCCGCATCGGAAAGGGCCGCCCAGCGGTCCGCAAAACAAAACGCAACTGAGCCGGCCGGGGACGAAACCCCCGGAACCCACGCCGAAGGAGAGTGACATGGCAGTCAGTGCGAACAGGCTGGAGCTTCTCCAGATCGCCGACGCGGTGGCCCGCGAGAAGTCCATCGATAAGCAGATCGTCATCGCCGCCATGGCCGACGCCATTCAGAAGGCCGCGCGGTCGCGTTATGGTCAGGAGACCAATATCCGCGCCGACATCAACCCGCAGACGGGTGAGATGAAGCTTCAGCGCCTGATGGAAGTCGTCGAGAATGTCGAAGAGCCGGCACGCGAAATTTCCGTCAAGGATGCGCGCACGCGCAATCCCGACGCACAGCCGGGCGATTTTCTTGCCGAGCAGCTTCCGCCCATGGATTTTGGCCGCATCGCGGCCCAGTCTGCCAAGCAGGTCATTGTGCAGAAGGTGCGCGAAGCCGAGCGTGACCGTCAGTATGACGAGTATAAGGACCGCATCGGCGAGATCGTCAACGGCACGGTCAAGCGCGTCGAATACGGCAATGTCATCGTCGATCTCGGCCGTGGCGAGGCGATCATCCGCCGCGACGAGCTGATCCCGCGCGAAATCTTCAAATATGGCGACCGCGTCCGCGCCTATGTCTATGACGTGCGGCGCGAGCAGCGCGGCCCGCAGATCTTCCTGTCGCGCACGCATCCGCAGTTCATGGCGAAGCTCTTCACCATGGAAGTGCCGGAAATCTACGACGGCATCATCGAGATCCGTTCGGTGGCCCGCGATCCGGGCTCGCGCGCGAAGATCGCGGTCATCAGCCACGATTCCTCGATCGATCCGGTCGGCGCGTGTGTCGGCATGCGCGGCAGCCGCGTTCAGGCGGTTGTCGGCGAGCTTCAGGGCGAGAAGATCGACATCATTCCGTGGAATGAGAATGCGGCTTCCTTCATCGTCAACGCATTGCAGCCGGCCGAAGTCGCCAAGGTGGTGCTCGATGAGGATGCGGAGCGCATCGAGGTTGTGGTGCCGGACGATCAGCTTTCGCTGGCCATCGGTCGTCGCGGTCAGAACGTGCGTCTTGCCTCGCAGCTTACGGGCTGGGACATCGACATCCTGACCGAGGAAGAAGAGTCGAGCCGCCGCCAGAAGGAGTTCACCGAACGCTCCGCCCTGTTCATGGAAGCGCTCAACGTTGACGAGATGGTCGGCCAGGTGCTCGCCTCAGAGGGGTTCACCAGCGTCGAGGAAGTCGCCTATGTGGAATCGGGCGAAATCGCATCCATCGACGGCTTCGACGAGGAAACCGCCGAAGAGATTCAGATGCGCGCACGCGAATATCTGGAGCGTATCGAGGCCGAATTCGACGCAAAGCGTCAGGAACTCGGCGTTCAGGACGAACTGCGCGAGATTCCGGGCATCACCACCGCGATGATGGTGGCGGTCGGCGAGGATGGCGTGAAGACCATCGAGGATTTCGCCGGCTACGCCGTGGACGATCTGGTCGGCTGGAAAGAACGCAAGGACGGCGAGACCACGTTCGAGCCGGGCGTCTTCTCCAAATTCGATGTCTCGCGCGCCGAAGCCGAGCAGATGGTTGTGGCCGCGCGTCTCAGGATGGGCTGGATCACCGAGGAAGACCTCGCTGCCGAGGCTGAAGCCGAGGCAGAAGAGGGTGAGGAAGGCGCGGAAGCTGCCGAGGGCGCGCAGGCGCCCGAGGCCGCCGAAGGCGCGGAAGCCTGATATGGGCCTTGTGGAGCGCATGGCTGTCCCCGTGACGTCTGTGGTGCGCTTCGCAGGCCTTGTTTCGCCGCATTCCTGCGGAGCCGCGTGATGGCACGCGGCAGCAGGATGCTCTGGAGTTGTTGTGGACGATATGAACGATCGCACATGCATTGTCTCGCGCAAGGCGCGGCCCGCGGAGGACCTGATCCGGTTCGTCGCGGGGCCGGACGGCATGGTCGTTCCCGATCTGAAGCGCAAACTCCCCGGGCGCGGATGCTGGGTTACGGCTGACCGGGTGCATGTTGACAAGGCGGCCGCGAAAAACCTTTTCGCCCGCGCTCTGAAAACCTCGGTCACCCCGCCTGAAAATCTGGGCGCGCTGGTCGATGATTTGCTTTCAAAAGCCGCTCTGGGTGCTCTTGGGCTTGCGCGGAAGGCCGGAGCCGTGGCATTGGGTGCTGCGAAGGTCGAGGCATCGGTGCGCAGCGGCAAGGCCTATGGTGTGCTGCACGCTCGTGAAGCCTCGCATGACGGAGTGCGCAAGATCACGGCCGCTCGTCATGCAGTGGCCCATCTGGGCGGACCGGCTATCCCGGCTTACAAACTCTTTTCCGAAAAAGAAATGAGTTTGGCATTGGGGGCTACAAATGTGATACATGCTGCCGTGTTCGGGCGGGACGCGGGCAAGGCGGCGCTGAAACGCGTTAGTGCGCTCGAGACTTTTCGAGGCGAATGCGCGGACAAACCGGCAGCGGTTGCAATGGGCACCGCAGAGGATGTGGAATGACGGATACGAAAACCGGTGACGACAAGACGCTGAGCGTCGAAAAGAAGAAGACGCTGACGCTGAAGCGGCCCTCCGTTGAGCAGGGCACCGTGCGGCAGAACTTCTCGCATGGACGCTCCAAGTCTGTCGTTGTCGAGACGAAGAAGCGCAAGTTCTCGCGGCCGGATGAGCGCCCCGAGACGACACCTGCGCCTGCGCCGGCCCCCGCAGCGGCGAAGCCGAAGCCTGCTGCGCCTCAGCCCGCGCCGCAGCGTCAGCGCGAACGTCCGCGCCCGGCGCCGGGCGGCAACCGATCTGGAGTGGTCCTCAACGAGCTTTCCAAGGACGAGATCGAGGCGCGCCGTCGCGCCCTGCAGGATTCGAAGGTGCGCGAGGCCGAAGAGCGCCAGCGTGCCGCCGAGGAGGCCAAGCGCCGCGCGGAAGAAGAAGCCCGCCGCGAGCGCGAGCGCGAGGAATCCGCACGCCGTCAGGCCGAGGAAGAAGCCCGCCTGAAGGCGGAAGCCGAAGCCCGGCGTGAGGCTGAGGAAGAAGCGCGTCGCCGCGCGCCGCCGCCTGCCGAGACGAAGCCCGAGCCCGATGTGGATTCCGACGACGAGGCCCGCTCGAAGAGCAAGGGCGCACCGGTCAAGCGCGCCGCGCCCAAGCCGGAGACCCCGCGCCCGGCGACCAAGCCGCGCGGAGACGATCAGCGCCGTCGTGGCAAGCTGACGCTCAATCGTGCGCTGTCCGATGATGGCGAAACACGTGGACGCTCACTGTCGTCCATGCGCCGGCGTCAGGAGAAGTTCAAGCGCGCTCAGCATCAGGAGCCGCGCGAGAAGATCTCCCGCGAGGTCGTGCTGCCCGAGACGATCACCATCCAGGAACTTGCTCAGCGCATGGCCGAGCGTGCCGTCGACGTTATCAAGTTCTTCATGAAGCAGGGCCAGATGATGAAGCCCGGCGACGTGATCGATGCGGATACCGCCGAACTGGTGGCTGAAGAGTTCGGTCATACCGTGAAGCGCGTTGCCGAGTCCGACGTCGAAGAAGGCCTTTTCAACGTGGAAGACAAGGCAGAGGACCTGAAGGGACGCCCGCCGGTTGTCACGATCATGGGGCACGTCGATCACGGCAAGACCTCGCTGCTCGATGCAATCCGCCATGCGAATGTGGTGTCCGGCGAAGCCGGTGGCATCACGCAGCATATCGGTGCCTATCAGGTCGAGAAGAACGGCCAGACCATTACATTCCTCGACACCCCTGGTCACGCCGCCTTTACGGCGATGCGCGCCCGTGGTGCCGACGCAACGGACATTGCCATTCTGGTGGTGGCTGCCGACGACAGCGTGATGCCGCAGACCATTGAGTCCATCAATCACGCCAAGGCTGCCGGTGTGCCGATCATTGTTGCCATCAATAAGATCGACAAGCCTGCGGCCGATGCCAACAAAGTGCGGACCGAACTGCTGCAGCACGAGGTTTTCGTCGAATCCATGGGTGGTGAGGTGCTCGATGTCGAGGTTTCTGCCGTCAAGGGAACCAACCTCGACAAGCTGTTGGAAGCCATTTTGCTGCAGTCCGAGGTTCTTGAGCTCAAGGCCAATCCTGATCGTCCCGCCGAAGGTGTCGTGATCGAGGCAAAGCTGGACCGCGGCCGTGGTTCGGTTGCCACGGTTCTTGTCCAGGCGGGCACGCTGCGCACCGGTGACATCATTGTGGCCGGCAACGAATGGGGCCGTGTTCGCGCGCTCGTCAACGACCGCGGCGAACAGCTCAAGGAGGCTCTGCCCTCCATGCCGGTCGAGGTCCTCGGCCTCCAGGGTACGCCGCAGGCGGGCGATCGCATCGCCGTGGTGGAGAATGAAGCCCGCGCGCGCGAGATTTCCGAATACCGCCAGCGTCTGGCCCGCGAGAAATCCGTTGCCCGTCAGGCTGGGCAGCGTGGTTCGCTCGAGCAGATGATGTCACAGCTTCAGACCAGCGGCCTCAAAGAGTTCCCGCTTATCATCAAGGGCGACGTGCAGGGCTCCATCGAGGCCATTGCCGGTGCGCTCGACAAGCTGGGCACCGACGAAGTCCGCGCACGCATCGTTCATGCGGGCGCCGGTGCTATCACGGAAAGCGACGTGTCGCTCGCCGAGACCTCCGAGGCCGCGATCATCGGCTTCAACGTCCGCGCCAACAAGCAGGCGCGCGATGCGGCTGAGGCTGCCGGGATCGAGATTCGCTACTACAACATCATCTATGACCTGGTGGATGATATCAAAGCGGCCATGTCGGGCCTCCTTTCTCCGGAGCGCCGCGAGACCTTCCTCGGCAATGCCGAGATCCTCGAGGTCTTCAATGTGTCCAAGGTGGGCAAGGTCGCCGGCTGCCGAGTCACCGAAGGCAAGGTGGAGCGTGGTGCCGGCGTGCGCCTGATCCGCGACAGTGTGGTGATCCACGAAGGCAAGCTGAAGACGCTCAAGCGCTTCAAGGACGAAGTCTCAGAAGTGCCGGCCGGTCAGGAATGCGGCATGGCGTTCGAAAACTACGAAGACATTCGCCCCGGCGATGTCATCGAGGCCTATCGCGTCGAGATGGTCACGCGCACGCTCTAGATCGCCGTGCGTCCATTCGGACGCACAAAGGACGATCTAGGTTTTTGATGGAGCATCGGAATGACCCGAAAACCGGTTTCCACTTTTCGGTCCGATGCTCTAATGCGCGTACGTTTGGAACAGCCAGGATGGGGCACTTGATGCCCCATCTCGCTTTCCGGCGTCAGACGCTTCCGCTTTCATAATTTGCCGATATCCGCGATGCGGATACAATAGGGCTTTCCCCGCAAGAAGGTGCTCCATGCCGTCTTCCGCTCCCTCTCAACGCCAGCTTCGCGTCGGCGAGCAGGTGCGTCACGCAATCGCGCAGGCTCTGCAGCGCGGCGATGTGAGCGACGATGCGCTCGCAAACACCGTGGTTTCCGTGTCTGAAGTGCGTATGTCACCGGACCTGAAAATCGCCACCGCCTATGTCTCGCCGCTCGGCGCGGCCGACAAGGATGCGGTCGCGGCAGCTCTGAACCGCCATGCGCGCTTCCTCCGCGGACGCATCACACCGGCGTTACGGCAGATGAAATACATGCCGGAACTGCGGTTCCGCGTGGACGACAGTTTCGAGAATTTCAACAAGATCGATCGCCTTTTGAAGTCGCCGGAAGTGGCCCGCGACCTGAAGGATGACGACGCGAATGAGGATGATCTTTGATGGCGCGGCGCGGCAAGCGGAAGGGACGCCGTATCAACGGCTGGCTGATCCTCGACAAGCCGGCCGGCATGGGGTCGACAAGCGCTGTCTCGAAGATCAAATGGCTGTTCAATGCGGAAAAGGCGGGCCATGCCGGCACGCTCGACCCGCTTGCATCCGGCATGCTGCCCATCGCTCTGGGCGATGCAACGAAAACCGTTCCGTTCGTCATGGACGGAGCGAAGGTCTATCGCTTCAAGGTTGCCTGGGGCGAGGAACGGGCCACCGACGACCTGGAAGGCCCGGTGACGAAAAGCTCTGACGAGCGCCCGACCGAAGAAGCCATTCGCGCCCTGCTGCCGAACTATACGGGCATCATCATGCAGACCCCGCCGCAGTTTTCCGCCGTCAAGATTGACGGTGAACGCGCCTACGACCTCGCCCGCGAGGGCGAGACGGTCGAGATCGCGGCGCGCGAGATTGAGGTGGGCCGGCTCGACCTGGTTTCCTTCACGCCCGATGATGCCGTGTTCGAGATCGAGTGCGGCAAGGGCACCTATGTGCGCAGCATCGCCCGCGACATGGGCCGCGACCTGGGGTGCTACGGCCACATTGCAGAGCTGCGCCGCACCGAGGTCTATCCTTTCCTTCCCGATCAGCTCGTGGAACTGCCGGCGCTTGAGGAGGCGGCGACGGAAGGGGACCGCGAGGCCGGCGAATTCGCTGCGCTCGACGAATATCTTCTCGATATCGCCACGGCTCTCGAGGGCCTGCCGGAGG
The DNA here is from genome assembly GCF_056431025.1 of Nitratireductor lacus. NCBI lineage: Bacteria > Pseudomonadati > Pseudomonadota > Alphaproteobacteria > Hyphomicrobiales > Phyllobacteriaceae > Nitratireductor > Nitratireductor lacus. The sequence continues at coordinate 73,179 of NZ_JBWKMB010000002.1, forward strand.
TCGCCGTTACCGACGATGCGGCGGCGCGCATTCGCCTGGGCAACCCGGTGATCGTGCGCGGCCGTGACGCTCCGGTCGAGGCGCCGGAAGCCTGGGCCAGCGCGCGTGGCCGCCTGGTGGCGCTTGGTGCGGTTGAGGCGGGCATGTTCAAGCCCAAGCGTGTTTTCGCCATGTAAGATACGTTGCCGGTTGATTTCATGTGATCAACGAGGCAACCCTTGGGCGTTTCGTGCATTATGTACCGAAACGATCATTGGGACGGGCATTGAATGCAGGCGAAAGACAGTGCGCCTTCGGAAACGTGGTCAGAGCGCATAAGGGCTTTCGCATCAGGCCCGAAACCCATCGGCTTTTTTCTGTTTCTGCTGATTGCGGTGACCATAATCCCCGCCATCGGCGTTTCAGTCGTTCTGCTTCAGCGCAACAACGAGGCACAGCGCGAGGTCGTGACCACGCTCGCCGAGGCCATGGCCGGCTCGATTGCCGAGGCCGTGGACCGCGAACTGAGCGGCATGTCGACCACGCTGCGCGTGCTTTCGACAACCCCCTCCCTTGCCAGTGGCGACCTGAAGGATTTTTACGACCGCGCGAGGCTGGCTCTTGCCGGCAGCGGCTCGTATCTGCGCGTGCTGGATGAAAACTACAGGCTGCTGATCAACACCGGCGTGCCCTTTGGCGAACCCCTGATGCCCCTAAACGAACCGGAGACGGCCCGGGCGGCGTTGAAGGGAGGGGTAACCATCACCTCGGGTGTGTTCTTCGGAAAACTGGACGGCAAGTGGAGCTTCAAGGTCGTGAAGCCGTACTTCCCCGAGAACGGCCCCCCACGCATCCTGGTGATGACACGAAACGCGGACACGCTTGTGGATGTGCTGTCTCAGCAGATGCTTCGCGGCGGCTGGAATGCCTCGGTGGTCGATAAGAACAACATCGTGGTGGCCTCGTCTTTCATGTCTTCCGATGTCGGAAAGACGTTTTTTCTGAATTTGGACGGAACGGGCATTCAACATGAAGCCGAACCGGCGGAAGGGCGTGAGGGGGGCACCTACACGGCAATCATCGGTGAATCCGGCGTCAGCGGGTGGAAGGCGGTGGTGTGGGCGTCCACCAAGACCATAGAAGAGCCGATGCGCCATTCGTTGCGCATGCTGCTGGCCGGAGGACTGCTCGTCATTGCCATCGGGGCGTTCGCGGCCTGGTTGCTTGGGCGACAGATCGCTGGCCCCGTGCGTCGGCTGGCGCGCGATGCGCGGCGGCTGGGCGCCGGCGAACCCGTTCATGCGATCGAGTACCCGATCGCAGAAGTGGCCACCGTATCTTCGGCTCTGGCGGAGGCTGCGCTCGATCGGGAGCAGGCGGAGAACGAAATCCGCCTTCTCATGCGCGAGGTCGCGCACCGCTCGAAGAACCAGCTGACCGTGGTGTCCTCCATGGCCAAGCAGACTGCACGCAGCTCCCGCACATTCGCCGGTTTCCAGGATGCATTCCAGAAACGCCTGCACGGGCTGGCGCGCTCGACCGACCTTTTGATTGCGGGTGGCGCTGCCGGTGTGGAACTGCGTGAACTGCTGGCGGCACAGGTCGACCCTTTCCGGCCCGATAGCGCCGAACGCCTGAAAATGACCGGCCCGAAATTCCGGCTCGCCAACCAGCCTGCGCAGACGGTCGGCCTCGCGGTCCATGAACTTGCAACCAATGCTTCCAAGTATGGCGCGTTTTCCACCAGCACCGGCAGGCTCGAAATTTCCTGGAAGGTCAAGGATGACACTCTGACCCTGACCTGGCGGGAGTATGTTTCGAAAGGGCGCCGCCGCAATGTCCGCCGCCGTGGGTTCGGAACGGAGATCATCGAGCGCATGGTCGGCGGCACGCTTGATGCCGAAATATCGCGTGTCTTCCATCGTGACGGGCTGGAATGCGTGTTCAGGATTCCGGTCGACAGGCTGGTGCCGGATTCTCTGAAAAATCCTTCCCCGACAGGCGAAGACGATTGAGCGCAACGGCACTGTCAATGTTTGGGCTGGTAATCGCGCGCGATTTCGCATATATGCCAGCCATCATTGCGCCTTGAATGCGCATTGTTACATGGCCCCGGCTGGACGACATCCCGGCTGAGGGCGTCCCTTTTCCCTAAATTCGAGAAAGGAAACCGATGTCGGTTACTGCAGAGCGTAAACAGGATTTGCTGAAAGAATTTGCCACCGCCCAGGGCGATACCGGTTCTCCGGAAGTCCAGGTCGCTATTCTGACCGAGCGGATCAAGAACCTCACCGAGCACTTCAAGGACCACAAGAAGGACAACCACTCCCGTCGTGGTCTCCTGAAGCTCGTCTCCCAGCGTCGCCGTCTTCTGGACTATCTGAGAAAGAAGGACGAAGGCCGCTACAAGACGCTGATCGAGAAGCTCGGAATCCGGCGCTAAGCTGAATTGGCCGGCGGATACCAACGGGTGTCCGCCGGTCTTGTTTGGGCATGCGGTGTATTTGTGTGCCCGACGGCTCCGGCCAGGTGCGTAAGCGAAAGCGGTTTGCCGCCATCCCGCACCCGATAGTCGGATAGCCGGGGCCCCAATGGACAGGTCATGGGGCAGGATTGCAGGATGCTTGCGGCCGCGACGGCCGGGAAACGAGCCTCCCGTTGTCTTGCCCGTGGCTCGTCCGAAAAACGAAGCGAGCCCGAAGGGAAAACGCCGCCAGATGCTGGCGCGCCCTTCGGCACAAAAGGACAAGATATGTTTAAGGACCACAAAGTAGAGATCGAATGGGGTGGGCGTCCGCTTACCCTAGAAACCGGCAAGATTGCCCGTCAGGCAGACGGCGCAGTGCTCGCCACCTATGGCGAGACCGTTGTTCTCGCAACCGTCGTTTCCGCGAAAGAGCCGAAGGCAGGCTTCGACTTCTTCCCGCTGACCGTCAACTACCAGGAAAAGACCTTTGCCGCCGGCAAGATCCCGGGTGGCTACTTCAAGCGGGAAGGCCGTCCTAGCGAGAAGGAGACGCTGGTCTCCCGTCTGATCGACCGTCCGATCCGCCCGCTCTTCGTCGATGGCTACAAGAACGACACCCAGGTCATCGCCACCGTGCTGCAGCACGATCTGGAGAATGATCCGGACATCGTCGCCATGGTTGCCGTTTCCGCAGCGCTCACCCTCTCCGGCGTTCCCTTCATGGGCCCGATCGGTGCAGCGCGCGTTGGCTACATCGGTGGCGAGTACATCCTCAACCCGCATGTCGACGAGATGGAAGAGACCAAGCTTGACCTCGTCGTCGCCGGTACGGGCGATGCGGTTCTGATGGTGGAATCGGAAGCCCAGCAGCTTCCCGAGGACGTCATGCTCGGCGCCGTTATGTTCGGCCACAAGAACTTCCAGCCGGTCATCGACGCGATCATCAAGCTCGCCGAAGTTGCCGCCAAGGAACCCCGCGACTTCACGCCGCCGGATCTCTCCGAGCTCGAAGGCGAGATGCTCAAGATCGTCGAGAACGATCTGCGCGAAGCTTACAAGATCACCGACAAGCAGCAGCGTTACGACGCCGTTGACGCCGCCAAGGCGAAGGTGAAAGAGACGCTTCTGCCGGAAGGCGAGGAAGAGACCAAGTGGTCGGCCGAGCAGGTCAACACCGTCTTCAAGAGCCTGCAGGGCAAGATCGTTCGCTGGAACATCCTCGACACCGGCGGCCGCATCGACGGACGCGACCTCAAGACGGTCCGCCCGATCGTGGCCGAGGCAGGCATCCTGCCGCGCACGCACGGTTCCGCGCTCTTCACCCGTGGTGAGACGCAGGCCCTCGTGGTCGCCACGCTGGGCACCGGCGAAGACGAGCAGTTCATCGACTCGCTCACCGGCACCTACAAGGAAGCCTTCCTCCTGCACTACAACTTCCCGCCCTACTCCGTTGGCGAGACGGGCCGCATGGGCTCGCCCGGCCGTCGTGAGATCGGTCATGGCAAGCTCGCATGGCGCGCCATCCACCCGATGCTGCCGGAAGCGGACCAGTTCCCCTACACGCTGCGCGTTGTCTCCGAGGTCACCGAGTCCAACGGTTCGTCCTCCATGGCGACCGTCTGCGGCACCTCGCTGGCCCTCATGGACGCCGGCGTGCCGCTGGCAAAGCCGGTTGCCGGCATCGCCATGGGCCTGATCAAGGAAGACGAGCGCTTCGCCGTTCTCTCCGACATCCTGGGTGATGAAGATCACCTCGGCGACATGGACTTCAAGGTCGCCGGCACGGATGAGGGCATCACCTCGCTCCAGATGGACATCAAGATCGACGGCATCACCGAGGAGATCATGCAGATCGCCCTCGACCAGGCCAAGGACGGTCGTCTGCACATTCTCGGCGAGATGGCCAAGGCCCTTTCCGAGAGCCGTGGTGAGCTGGGCGAGTTCGCTCCGCGCATCGAGGTCATGCAGATCCCGACCGACAAGATCCGCGACGTGATCGGTTCCGGCGGCAAGGTGATCCGCGAGATCGTCGAGAAGACCGGCGCCAAGATCAACATCGAGGACGACGGCACGGTGAAGATCGCTTCGTCCAACGCCAAGGAAATCGAGGCGGCGAAGAAGTGGATCCACTCCATCACGGCAGAGCCGGAAGTGGGCGAGATCTACGAAGGCACGGTCGTCAAGACCGCCGACTTCGGCGCATTCGTGAACTTCTTCGGTCCGCGCGACGGTCTGGTGCACATCTCGCAGCTCGCGCAGGAGCGCGTTGGCAAGACCACCGACGTCGTCAAGGAAGGCGACAAGGTGTTCGTGAAGCTGATGGGCTTCGACGAGCGCGGCAAGGTTCGCCTCTCCATGAAGGTCGTCGACCAGGAGACCGGCAAGGAGATCGTGCAGGAAAAGAAGAAGAAGGAAGAGGCAGAGGACGCCGAAGGCTGATCCCGCTTCCTTTTGACTGACCAGCGGGCGCGGCCATTCAGGTCGCGCCCGTTTTCATATCCGGAACCCAAGATGAACGACACACCGCTTGCCACCCTTCTGTTTCCGTTCGAGCGCGGGCTGATCGCTCCGCCGGGCGAGGGGGAGCGTGTGCTTTTTCTGGGCGCGCCGGGCGGCCTGCTGCTGCCGTCCGACTTCTCGGGAAGCCTCACGGCCATTCAGGGCTATCGGCCCGACTATCTGGCGCTCAGCCAGGCTGGCGTGACCGTGGAGCCGGAACCGGTGGGCGAGGGCTACGACATGGCGCTTGTGCTGCTTGGCAGGCACCGCCGCGAAAACGAGCAGCGCCTTGCCGAGGCTCTGAACCGGACACGCGCCGGCGCGCTCATCATGGCCGCCTGTGCCAAGAAAGACGGCGGCGGCAGCGTGCGCAAGCGCATGGCGTCGCTGGTGGAGCTTGACGATCATGCCTCCAAGCATCATGGCGTCGTCTTCTGGCTGCGCCGGCCGGAGAGGCTGGAGCCCGAGCTGATGGCCGAGCTGAGCGCCGGCGACAGCGAGGCGGACGGTTTCACCACCGCTGCCGGTGGCTTCTCCGATGACGGCATCGATCCGGGCTCGGCGCTTCTCGTGGAGTGCCTGCCGGACAATCTGTCAGGCGCAATTGCCGATTTCGCGGCCGGCTGGGGGTATCTCTCCGTTGCAGCTTCCGAGCGCGCACCGGGCGTGAAGAGCATCGATCTTTACGAGGCGCATCACGCCTCGCTGGAGGCGGCCCGGCGCAACATGGCGGCAAGAGCGCCGCAGATGCCGGCGCGCTTCTTTTGGCAGGACCTTCTGGGCGAGCCGGTGAACGAGCGCTATGACGCAATCCTGATGAACCCACCCTTCCATCGCAGCCGGGCTGCGGAGCCCGATATGGGTCATGCGATGATCGCGGCGGCGGCAAAGGCGCTCAGGCCGCGCGGGCGGCTTTTCCTCGTCGCCAACAGGCAGCTCCCCTATGAAGAGAGCCTCCAAAAGCATTTCGCGGCACAGGGTGAGCTGCGCCGCGATACGGTGTTCAAGGTTTTGTGGGCCCGCAAGTAGCGGGTCAGTCTGATCGCCCTCAGTCGTCGCCGGTCGCCGCACTCAGCCGCTTCAGCTCTTCCATGGTGGGCATGGAAACGGTGTTGTAGCCGGAATCCACATAGTGGATTTCACCGGTGACGCCCGACGAAAGATCGGACAGCAGATAGAGCGCCGATCCGCCGATCTCGTCGATCACCACGGTCCGCCTGAGCGGCGCATTGCGCTGCTGATAGGAGAACATGTAGCGCGCATCGGAGATGCCGGCGCCTGCCAGCGTGCGCACGGGGCCCGCCGAAATCGCGTTGACGCGGATATTGCGCGGGCCGTAGTCGCTTGCCAGATACCGCACGCTTGCCTCAAGCCCGGCCTTGGCCACGCCCATCACGTTGTAATTGGGCATGACGCGGGTGGAACCGGCATAGGTCAGCGTCAGCATCTGCCCGCCATTGTCCATCAGTTCCGCCGCCTTGCGGGCAACCTCCGTGAAGGAGTAGCAGGAGATCACCATGGTGCGCACGAAGTTCTCGCGCGTGGTGTTGGCATAAAGGCCCTTTAGCTCGTTACGGTCGGAGAAGCCGATCGCGTGTACGATGAAGTCGAGCGAGCCCCACTCCTCCTTCAACCCGTCGAAGACGGAATTGATCGACGCGCTGTCTTCCACGTCGCAGGGATAAAGCAGTTTGGAGTTCACCTTCTCGGCCAGCGGCTTCACACGGCGGCCGAATGCCTCGCCCTGATAGGTAAACGCCAGTTCCGCGCCCTGCTCGGAGAGCTTCTTGGCGATGCCCCAGGCAATCGAGTGATCGTTGGCGACCCCCATGATGAGGCCGCGCTTCCCTTTCATCAAACCGTCCATGGACCTTATTTCACCCTGCGTAACGCTGGAAAACAAGCGTGGCGTTGGTGCCGCCGAAGCCGAAGGAGTTGGAGAGCACCGTATCGATCTTCGCATTGTCGATACGCTTGCGCACGATGGGCATGCCCTCGAACTCCGGATCGAGTTCGGTGATGTGTGCGCTCTCGCCGATAAAGCCTTCCTGCATCATCAGGATCGAATAGATCGATTCCTGCGCGCCGGCACCGCCGAGCGAATGGCCGGTCAGCGACTTGGTGGAAGCGATGTGCGGGATGTCGTTGCCGAACACTTCGCGCACCGCGCCCATTTCGCCGGAATCGCCCACCGGCGTCGCCGTGCCGTGCGTGTTGATGTAGTCCACCTTGCCATCGACCGTGGAAAGCGCCTGGCGCATGCACCGCACCGCGCCTTCACCGGAAAGTGCCACCATGTCGTAGCCGTCCGAAGTTGCGCCATAGCCGGTCAGCTCGGCATAGATTTTCGCACCGCGCGCCTTGGCGTGTTCCAGCTCTTCCAGAACCAGAACGCCAGCGCCGCCGGCGATCACGAACCCGTCGCGCGTCGCGTCATAGGCACGCGAGGCGGTGGCCGGCGTGTCGTTGTGTTTGGAGGACATGGCGCCCATGGCGTCGAAGAGGTTCGACATGGTCCAGTCGAGATCTTCGTGGCCGCCCGCGAACATGACGTCCTGCTTGCCCCACTGGATCATCTCCGCCGCATTGCCGATGCAGTGCGCCGAGGTCGAGCAGGCCGACGAGATCGAGTAGTTCACGCCGTGGATCTTGAACCAGGTGGCCAGCGTGGCCGAAGCCGTCGAGGACATCGCTTTCGGCACCGCGAACGGCCCGATGCGCTTTGGCGAACCCTTTTCGAGCGTCGTCTGCGCGGCTTCCACGATGGTGCGGGTGGAGGGGCCGCCCGATCCCATGATGATGCCGGTGCGTTCATTGGTGATGTCGCTCTGCTCAAGCCCCGCATCGGCGATGGCCTGTTCCATCGCGACATGGTTCCACGCACCGCCTTTTGACAGAAAGCGCATGGCGCGGCGGTCGACCAGTTCGGTCGGGTCGAGCGTGGGAGCTCCCCACACCTGGCAACGGAAGCCGTGATCGGCAAAATCCTGCGAAAAGGTGATGCCCGATTTCGCATCGCGCAGCGAGGCGGTGACCTCCTTCGCGTTGTTGCCAATCGAGGAAACGATGCCGAGGCCGGTAACGACGACGCGTCTCATGATGCTCTCCTTGGGCCGCTGCACACGGCCGCCAGTCAATGGTTGAAACTCAGGCTTCCTGCTTGGCCAGCCCGACACGAAGATCCGTGGCGGTGTAAATCTGCTCGCCGTCAGCCTTCAGCCAGCCATCGGCGGTGCCGAGAACCAGGCGGCCTTTCATGACACGCTTGAAGTCGACGCCATATTCGACGAGCTTTGTCTCCGGCGTAACCATGCCCTTGAATTTCACCTCGCCGGTCGAAAGGGCCATGCCCTTGCCCGGCAGGCCGAGCCAGCCGAGGTAGAAACCGGTGAGCTGCCAGAGCGCATCGAGGCCAAGGCAGCCGGGCATGATCGGGTTGCCGGGAAAATGGCAAGGGAAGAACCAGTGGTCAGGCTTGATGTCGAATTCGGCGCGGACATAGCCCTTGCCGAACGCCCCGCCTTCCTCCTGAATGTCGGTGATGCGATCGAACATCAGCATGGGCGGAGCCGGCAATTGCGCGTTGCCGGGACCGAAAAGGTCGCCCTGCGCGCAGGCCAGAAGGTCTTCGTAATTGTAGCTGTTTTTCGTTTGCGCCATCAATAGCCATCCCGTCGGTGGTCCCGGTCGCGCCGGAACCGTTCTTTTCATTGTCCGAACTCCCTATCACAGCTTGTTTCTCGCTGGAAACCGCCGTTGTGGGAATTTGCCATGCTGCGTGTGGCTGCCCCCGGAAAACTGCCGCTATTGATCGTGTTGAATGGAGCGAATATATGTCAGGAGGGAATAACTGCAGCGAGAGCCTCGGGATGGGTCGAAGGTTCGGATAACAGGAAGACGGGCGGTTTCATTGTCGATCTCGAATGAAGGCCAGAAGATTTCGCTCGAAGAGCGTTTGAGGAGTGCGGGCCTGCGTCCTACACGCCAGCGTGTCGCGCTCGCAGATCTCCTGTTCGCCGCCGGTGATCGTCACGTTTCTGCTGAAGCGCTGCATGAGGAAGCTCAGAATGCGGGCTTCTCCGTTTCGCTGGCCACCGTCTACAACACGCTTCATCAGTTCACGGATGCCGGCATGCTGCGCATCGTTCAGGTGGAGGGTGCCCGCACCTATTTCGACACCAATGTGTCGGATCACCATCATTTCTTCTTCGAAGAAGATGAGAAAGTTTTCGACATCCCCTCAGGTGGCGTCGAGGTCCGTAATCTTCCCGAGCCGCCGGAAGGAACGGAAATCGCCAATGTCGATATCGTTGTCAGGCTGCGCCGCAAGCGCCACTGAAGCGCGCTTCACTGTCAGTCTTTTACGGTCTCGCCCGGATAGGCACCCCAGATCAGCGACTGGTTGACCCAGCCCGAATGGCCGGCGAAGTCCATTTCGCACCAGTCGCCATTGCATGCCTTGATCGAGCCGATGGCGCCGGGTTCGACACGGGCGATGAGCCGCGCATCGTCGCGCGGGTCGGCCCTGAGGTCGATATCGGCTTCCTTGCCCTTGAACCATGGTGCGGCGATACCGGTACGGCGTCCCGAAAGAAGCGCCTGATTGATCCAGCCTTCCGCTCCCTCGGCATCGCGCACCCGCCGCCAGTTGTCATATTCCTGGATGATCTCCATCGGCAGACCGGATTTCAGATACATCCAGTTCACGGCGTAGTTGAGACCCGGGCCGATGCGCATGTTCACGCGGCTTGATTTGAGACTGACGAAACGTGGCAGGGGAAGACCGCTTGGCCCGACCTTTACGTTCTGTTCGGTGTTTGCCTGCGCCTGCGTCGTCATGGGTGTCGCAACCAGAACGGCGACGGCGAGGGCTGCAAACATTGAACGGAATGGCGCGTTGGCCGGCATTACAAACTCCCGGTAACCCTTGTTCTGGTGGAGCGAGCGCTTCCACCCTTTTTCTTTGTCTTGGCGCCCCCCGCTTGATAGACAGAAGACAACCCGGCTCGGCATTGCAGTGTCGTGCATCTTGGTTAAAGAGGTATCAACAGGGCGTTATTTTGGAGACCATATGACCGTCAGGAAGAAGCCTCTCGTTGTCATCACCCGCAAGCTGCCGGACCAGGTCGAAACGCGCATGCGCGAGCTGTTCGACGCGCGCCTCAATCTCGACGACAAGCGCATGACGCAGCCCGAGCTCGTGGCTGCGGTCAAGGAAGCTGACGTTCTTGTTCCCACGATCACGGATCGAATCGATGCCGCGCTCATTGCCCAGGCCGGCGAGCGTCTGAAGCTCATCGCCAATTTCGGCAATGGCGTCGACAATATCGACGTCGCAGCGGCGGCCCGGAAAGGCATCACCGTTACCAACACGCCCAACGTGCTCAACGAAGACACCGCCGACATGACCATGGCGCTCATGCTCGCAGTGCCGCGCCGCCTGACGGAAGGCGCGGAGCTTTTGCGCAGCGGTGGCGAGTGGGGCGGATGGTCGCCCACATGGATGCTGGGGCACCGCATCTGGGGCAAGCGCCTGGGCATTGTCGGCATGGGCCGCGTGGGCACGGCCGTCGCGCGCCGCGCCAAGGCCTTTGGCCTGTCGATCCATTATCACAACCGCCAGCGTGTTCTGCCGGCCATCGAGGACGAACTGGAGGCAACCTACTGGGACAGCCTCGACCAGATGCTCGCCCGCATGGACATCATCTCCGTCAATTGCCCGTCGACCCCGGCCACTTTCCATCTGCTGTCTGCGCGGCGGCTCGAGCTCATGCAACCCCGCGCCTATGTCGTGAACACCGCACGCGGTGATGTGGTGGATGAGGATGCGCTGATCCGCCTCATCGAGGAAGGCAAGCTTGCGGGTGCGGGGCTCGACGTGTTCGAGCACGAGCCCTCGGTCAATCCCAAGCTCCTGAAACTCGCTCAGAAAAACAAGATCGTCATTCTGCCGCATATGGGCTCGGCCACCATCGAGGGCCGCATCGATATGGGCGAGAAGGTGATCATCAACATCCGCACCCTCTTCGACGGCCACCGTCCGCCGGACCGTGTCCTACCCAGGAACGTATGATCGCTTGGCGCATGCGATCTCGTGGCAGTGGCGTTGTGCGTGGTTCGACAAGCTCACCATGAGGGATGGTTGTGTCTGGCAGAAAACCGTTCTTCAGAGGCGCTGATGGCGCGCCTTGGCAGCGGCATTGTCCCTCCATGCAGCCCATTGCCATCCCTCCCATTGCGATCCCTCATGGTGAGCTTGTCGAACCACGCACACCGTCAATGCAACAGGTCACGGAGCGAGCAAAGCCCGTTCCCACCCGCAGGCAAAAACGCCCTCAGCCGGAGCGCCGCCGGTATTTCACGGTTTCAAAACGGGCCGCCAGCGCATCGTAAAGCAGCAGGCGGCCGGTGAGCGGTTCACCGATACCCGTCACCAGCTTGATGACCTCCATGGCCTCCAGCGTTCCCATCACGCCGGTCAGCGCGCCGACGATGCCGGCTTCCGCGCAGCTGGGCACAAGCCCCGCCGGCGGCGGTTCGGGAAAGAGGTCACGATAGCCCGGCAGGAGGTTGCCATCGGCATCGCGTTCGAATGGCTTGAGCACGGTGAGCGACCCGTCGAAGCGACCGACGGCCGCCGTGACGAGCGGTCGTTCCACTGCCTCGCAGGTGTCTGCCAGCAGGTAGCGGGTGTCGAAATTGTCCGATCCGTCCACCACCATGTCGTAGGTGGCGATGATCCCGGCAGCGTTCTCCGCATCAAGCCGGATAGGGTGGGTCTCGACCGTAACATGCGGATTGATGCGGGCAATGCTTGCCCCGGCGCTCTCGACCTTCTCCATGCCGACACTGTCCGTGTCATGGATCACCTGTCTCTGCAGGTTGGAGAGCGAAACCGTGTCGTCGTCAATCACGCCAAGCGTGCCGATGCCGGCGGCCGCAAGGTAGCAAAGCACCGGCGCGCCGAGCCCCCCGGCACCGATCACCAGAACACGCGCCTTCTTCAGTTTTTGCTGCCCGGCTCCACCGATTTCCGGCAGAACGATGTGACGGGCGTAGCGCTCCAGCTCGGTGTCGGAAAGTGCGGCGGGGAATGTCGTTGTCTCGGCCATGCAGCGATCTTATCCAGCGTGAGGGAGCGTGTCAGCGTTGTTCGTGGATCGCGCCGGCGGATACGGACAAGAACTGCGCCCGTCCTTCGATGGCCGAGAACAGGCCTGCTTCCGTACCGGTCATGAACGCCTGGCAATTCAGCTCTTCGAGGATCGAGAAGAGCGCTGCCCGCCGGTCCGGGTCGAAATGCGCGGAAATCTCGTCCAGAAGCAGGATCGGCGCGGTTCCCGAAAGCTCGCCCGTCAGCCGGGCATGGGCGAGGATCAGCCCCACAAGCAGCGCTTTCTGCTCGCCGGTGGAGCAGCGGGCCGCGGGCATGTCCTTGGGCACATGGCGCACCAGAAGATCGCTGCGATGCGGGCCTTCCAGCGTTCGCCCCGCGGCGCGGTCGCGGGGTCGCTGGTCGCGCAAAAGGGCGCGGAATCTCTCCTCAACGTCGACGGCGGCGTGCTGTCCGATCGCGTGGTCGATGGTGCCCTCCAGCGCGATCCCGGCGGTGGGAAACGGGCCGTCTTCGGGCAGGCGTTCGTTCATGGCGGCGAGCAGGCGCACCATCTCGGCCCGCGCGGCGGCAATCGCCACTCCGGTTTCGGCCATCTGCGTTTCTATGGCGTCGAACCAGCCGCCATCGCGCGAGTCTTCCGAAAGCAGCCGGTTGCGCGCGCGCATCGCCTTCTCATAGTCGAGGGCGCGCCGACCGTGCGCCGGGTCGATGGCGAGAACGAGCCGGTCGAGAAAGCGCCTGCGGTCGCCTGCGGGACCGGTGAAGAGCGCATCCATGGCCGGTGTCAGCCACAGGACGCGCACCCACTCGAGCATGGCATCGGCCGTGCGTGCGTTCTCGCCGTTGATGCGCAGGCGGCGTCCGCCCGTTTCCGCTCCCGGCTGCAGGCCGGCAGTGCCGGTTCCGATCTCGCATTCGCCGAACGGGCCTTCGAGCTTCGCATGAATGGCAAAGCCCGTTCCGGCACCTTCGCGCGCGACATCGTCAAGCGTGGCGCGGCGCAATCCGCGACCCGGCGAGAGAAAGGAAACCGCCTCGAGCAGGTTCGTCTTGCCTGCGCCGTTCTCGCCGGTCAGAACCACCGCTCCCGGCGAAAGATCGAGCGCCAGGGCATGATAATTTCGAAAGTCGGTTAGGCTCAGCCTGGTAACGTGAACCTGGGCTACGGCCTGCCTGCCGGATGTCTGGTCGACCAAGGGGAAGCCAATGCCGGCGCGCTCTAGACGCGCATCGGCATCAGAACGTAGAGCGTGCTTTCGTCGCCTTCGTCCTGCACGAGCGTGGGTGAGCCTGCATCAGCCAGGAGGAAGCGCGCTTCACTGCCCGAGAGCTGCGCCGCCACATCCAGAAGATAGCGGGCGTTGAAGCCGATCTCGATCGGGTCCGCCTCGTAGTCGGCGGCAAGCTCTTCGGTTGCCGAGCCCGAGTCCGGGTTGTTCACCGTCAGTGTCACCTGTCCTTCGGCAATGCTGAGTTTCACCGCCCGCCCGCGTTCCGAGGAGATCGTCGACACGCGGTCGACGGCCGAAGCGAAGGTCTGACGGTCGATCACCAGTTTCTTGTCATTGCCGGTCGGAATGACGCGCTGATAGTCGGGGAAAGTGCCGTCGATCAGTTTCGAGGTGAGGATGACGCTGCCGATGGTGAAGCGGATCTTCGTGTCGGAAAGTTCGACGGTGACAGCCACATCCGGATCGTCGACCAGCTTCTGCAGTTCGCCGACCGTCTTGCGCGGGATGATGATGCCGGGCATGCCTTCAGAGCCCGCCGGCGCTTCCATCTCGGCGCGTGCGAGACGGTGTCCGTCGGTCGCCACCGAGCGCAGCTTCAACCCGCCGTCGGCCTCGATCGTGTGCAGGAAGATGCCGTTCAGATAATAACGCGTCTCCTCGGTGGAGATGGCGAACTGGGTCTTCTCGATCAGCCCTTTCAGATCGGCCGAATCGAGCCGGAAGATATGCGAGAAATTACCGGCCGAGAGCTCGGGAAAATCAGACTGTGGCAGGCACTGGAGACGGAAGCTCGAGCGCCCGGCCACCACGGACATGGCATTGCCGTCCTCATCGGTCTTCAGCATCACTTCCGCGCCGTCGGGCAGCTTGCGCACGATGTCGTAGAGCAGATGCGCCGGAACGGTCGTTGCACCGGCCTGCTCGATGGTCGCGCCCGCAGCCTCGGTCACTTCCAGGTCGAGGTCGGTTGCCTTCATCTGCAGGCTTGCGCCGTCCGCGCTCAGAAGCACGTTCGAGAGAATCGGAATGGTGTTGCGGCGTTCCACCACGCGGTGAACATGGTTCAGTGACTTCAGGAGGGTGGAGCGTTCGAGAATAACACGCATGACCAATCAATCTCACTTGAATGAAGAATAGCCCTGCAAACATGGCGCATGTTCAGGACAGCCGTGAACAGGCTTCGATTTCCGTCAAAATGACAGGAAACCGACAAGAAACGCAAGCCTTTCACGGCGTTACGCTCCGGTTCCTTCCGGTTTTTGGGGAAAACGCAGTGCCCGCAGGGAGGCAGGAGCGCGGAAGATAAGAAAAGACCGGCGGGCGCGCCGCCGGTCTGTCAAAATCGCTTCGGGTGCCGTCTTGCCGTCGCGGGCTCCGGCGGCCCTGCCAGCCTCAGGCCTGATCGCTAATCAGGCGCTTCAGAAGCTCGATCTCCTGCGCAAGCTGCCTGTCGCCGTCGGTCAGCCCCTCGATCTTGCGGACCGCATGCAGCACCGTCGTGTGATCGCGTCCGCCGAAACGACGGCCGATTTCCGGCAGGGAGCGCGGCGTCATGACCTTGGAAAGATACATGGCCACCTGGCGCGGCTTGACAATGGTGCGTGTGCGGCGGTTCGAAAGCAGCTCCGTCTTCGACACGTTGTAGTGCCGTGCGACAATGCGCTGGATGTCCTCGATGCGGACCCGCTTCGGTTCGCCGGCGCGGCAGACATGGCCGAGGATTTCGTCGATCCGGTCGATGGTGATCTGCGGCTCGAAGGAGTGGCGGAACAGAAGCTGGTTGAAAGCACCTTCCAGCTCGCGGCCACTGCCGGTGACCGAGCGCGCCACATGGACCAGAATTTCCTCTGGTATGTCGAGCGAACCGTCCTCGGCCTGCGCGCTCGCCAGACGCTGCTTCAGGATCGACAGCCGCATGGCGAAATCAGGAGCGCCGATCTCGAGAGACACGCCGCCATTGAGGCGCGACTTTACGCGCGGCTCGAGCGATTCCAGCTCTGAGGGCGGGCGGTCCGCCGCCACCACCACCTGGCGCGCGCTGTCGAGCAGCATGTTGAGCAGATGGCAGAACTCGTTCTGGATGGATTTGCCCTGCAGAAACTGCATGTCGTCGATGATCAGAAGATCGATGTCGCGCAACTGCTCTTTCAGGGTCAGGGCGTTGTTGTCGCGGATCGCGGTGGCGAAACGCCACATGAAATACTCCGCCGTCAGATAGACGACACGGGCTTGCGGCTTGCGGCGCAGCGACTCGGCTGCAATCGCCTGCAGCATATGTGTCTTTCCAAGCCCCACTGAGGCATGAAGAAAGAGCGGGTTGAAGCGGATCGCATTGGCGTCCGATTCGGCCACGGTGCGCGCAGCGGCGCAGGCGACGCGGTTGGAGGCGCCTTCGATCAGGGAATCGAATGTGTACCGGCTGTCGAGCGGCGAGCCCAGAATGTTCGAACGCCCTTCGGCCTCTGGCATCTTCGCTGGATTGGCGCGTGCGGATGGTGTTCCGGCCAGCGTACCGGAGGCAAGGGCCGTTTGCGGTCGGTTCGTGACCTTGCGCGCGGTTGCCGGCTTGCTTTCCTGCGTTGCCCGCACATTGCGCGTGGCGGTCCGCACCACAATCTCCACCTTGAGAGTGTCTGGCGCTTCCTGCTTCCACAATTCGGTGATGAGGTCGAGATAGTGACCATTGATCCAGGAGCGCAGAAAAGCCGTGGGCACGGAGATCCGCACGCAGCCCTTTGAGGCTTCCATCAGCTTCATGCGACCGAACCAGCTGGAATAAACCTCGCTCCCCAGGCGTGCACGGAGCTGCGTTTTAACGCGCTCGAAGATTGCCTCGGACGGTCCCGCCTTGCCGTCGCTCTTGCCTGCGTCTGCTGTCTCCTTGCCCTCCTGCTGAGACATCTGCTCCTGAAAAGAAAATCCCCCCGTTGTTTCCCTTTCCGCGCCGCTTTGCATTCCTCGTGTCCCTGTCATTTTGAGTGGTGTTTTCAACGTCCGGGTCATTGCCACAAGGCTGTTTGCCCCTGCCCGGTCCGTTCTTTTTATGATGATCGTATGTCGTCCGCCTGGTCTCTGACCCCAAAACTCTCCTTGGCTCTTTACAGCGGCATGGCCGCCGTTGAAACAGATTTATACAATCACCGGTTGATTTTCTGTACCGGCGGTTATGCAGCTCGTGCTCGTCTGGTCTCGACGCGAATGCGTCTCCATTGGGTCCCCGACAAACGAGCCGGCGAGGCTTGTTTCGAGAGCGCGCAAAAACCCCACGCGGAAGAAAAAACCGCGTCGCAATGGGTGCCGATTTGGGCTTAAGTCATCGGGCTTTCTTCTGCCCTCTCGATGGCCTGACATTACCGAAATCCTTGTGGAAAGGGCAAGGGCGGGGCTGCCGCTTTTTTCTCGAATCTGGTCTTGTGCGGAGCGCAAAAATCGGCATCGCCCAGGGGGCAGGTGGATAAGCCTTTTGGATTCAAAAGCCTTTTCCAAATGCGCGCGCTTCACGCGCGCTCCGAAAAAAAATCTTAAAAAAGAGCTTGACATTTCGGCGTTGATTTTCCGCCGAGCGTGACATGGGTAACCTGTGGATAAACTTTCACAACCCTATGAAATACAAGAGGAATACCGGCTTGGCCGAAATTTAACGGGATGCTTATGTGACGAAAATAATACGATTCTCAAACACTTAGGGTCACAAACGCAAAAGGCTGGCCTGTGACAACACAGGGTTGTCGCAGGCCAGCCTTTCGAGAGGCAAAGAAAAACCCGGCTGGAAAGCCGGGTTCATCTGTGAGTCTGCTAAAAAGCGTCAGGCACCGAGCGCCTTCACGCGCTGCGCAAGGCGAGAGACCTTCCGCGACGCCGTGTTGCGATGCAGGACACCCTTGCCGGCAGCGCGCATCAGCTCGGGCTGAGCAGCCTTGAATGCGCTTTCCGCTGCTGCCTTGTCGCCGGTGGCCAGTGCTTCTTCGACCTTGCGAACGAAGCTGCGCACACGCGAGCGACGGTTCTTGTTAACCGCAGTACGGCGAGCAATCTTGCGCACCGCCTTCTTGGCCGAAGTCGTGTTGGCCATGTGTCCTCTCTATGTCTCTACAAATCCTGCCGCGATCAGTGTCACGCGGGCGCAAAACAAAAAGGGCAGCCGCAGGGCCACCACAGTCGTGGCGGCTTATAGTGGAGCTTTCGGGCAACGTCAACGCCTATTGGCGCCTATCCCTCCTGATCGCGCCTAACGTGATCAGCGATTTTTGAAGTTGGCAGACCGCTTCTCGGTAAATGCGGCCATGCCCTCCTTCTGGTCGTCCAGCGCGAACATCGCGTGAAACACACGGCGCTCGAAACGCAGACCCTCGGCAAGGGTGGTTTCGTAGGAGCGGTTGACCGCCTCCTTGGTCATCATCACCGCCGGCAGTGAAAAGCCGGCAATGGTATCGGCCGCCTTCAGGGCTTCCTCGATAAGCTCGCCGGGTGGCACGACGCGCGATACCAGGCCGGAGCGTTCGGCTTCCCCGGCGTCCATGAAGCGGCCCGTCAGGCACATGTCCATGGCTTTTGACTTGCCGACGAAACGGGTTAGTCGCTGGGAGCCGCCCATGCCCGGCATGACGCCGAGCGTGATCTCGGGCTGGCCGAATTTCGCATTCTCGGCAGCGATGATGAAATCGCACATCATGGCCAGTTCGCAGCCGCCGCCGAGCGCATAGCCTGCCACGGCGGCGATGATCGGCTTGCGCACGCGGGTCAGCCCGTCCCAGCCTGCGAAGAGGTCTTCCATATAGGCGTCCACATAGGACTTGGATGCCATCTCCTTGATGTCGGCTCCGGCTGCGAACGCCTTCTCCGATCCGGTGATGACGATGGCGCCGATCCGTGGGTTCTCGTCGAAGGCCGCCAGCGCCCCCACCACTTCTTCAAGCACCTGGGAGTTCAGCGCGTTGAGCGCCTTGGGGCGGTTCAGCGTGATCAGCCCGACGCGCTCCCGCGTCTCCACCAGGATCGTCTCATAAGCCATGGTCTGGTTTCCTCTCCGTTATACGTGAATTGCCAGGGTAAGGTCTTGCTCCTAGCGCTGGCAGCTCGGACAATAGAAGGTTGACCGCCCGCCCTGCACGATGCGGCGAACGGTGCCGCTGCATTCGTCATGGCCGCATACGTGTCCCTCGCGGCCATACACCTTGAAGGCGTGCTGGAAATAGCCAAGCGATCCATCCGCCTTTACATAATCCCGCAGGGATGAGCCGCCGGCTGCGATTGCTTCTGCGATGACGGCGCGGATCGACGTCGCCAGACGCTCGCATCGCTCCGACGTTCCGCGTCTGGCGACGATTGTATCGGCGCTGCGCTTCGGCGAAAGCCGTGCGCGCCACAATGCTTCGCAGACATAGATATTGCCGAGACCTGCGATTACCCTCTGGTCGAGCAGTGCGGCTTTCAGCGGTGTGCGCTTCCCGCGCAGGCGCTCGGCAAGCAGCGCCCCGTCCAGCGCATTTCCGGTCGGCTCGATGCCAAGCGTCGCCAGGAGGGGGTGGCTGTCCAGCGGGCCTTCATCGTGCAGAAGCATGAAGCCGAACCGGCGCGGGTCGTTATAGACCACTCGAAGGGTTCGCCCGTCGCCCGAAGTCAGGTGAAACACAGCGTGGTCGTGTTTCTCCGCCTTGGACCGCGGATGGTGGAACGCGCCAGGTGCCTGTTGCTCCTCGTCGTCTTGGTCGATGCGGAATGAGCCCGACATGCCGAGGTGGCAGAGCACCACGTCTGAGGTCTCAAGATGGATCAGCAGATACTTCGCCCGCCGCCCGAGCGCGATGATTTCCTGTCCCCGGAGCCGCTCGGCGAACCCCCTGGGAAAAGGAAACCGCAGATCCGGCCGCCGCAATTCGACGGAATCGATATGCGCCCCTTCCATGATCGGCTGGAGTCCACGACGGACGGTTTCGACCTCCGGCAGTTCAGGCATGTCTGGAAAGCTCACTCGGAATGGATTGACCGTGGCTGCAGGGTGGCAAACCCCCATGTGCGGGGAGCCTGAATGCCATTCCAGCCGCGGCGCATGCCCCGGGCATCTGCCCGCGCGCGCCCGCACCGGGACCGTTGAGCGATCCGGTTTCGGCAGCGTGTCCGATGCCGAAGAAAGTCAGACCGAAAAGGAATGCGCACGCCATATCCGCTCACTGTCGCTGCCCTGCCATCAAAGACATAGAAGGGCAGCGGAGTCTTTGCAATCGCGCGTCGCCGTGTCCTGTCAGCAATCGTCGCAGGGAATGGTGCTGCTCATGCGCGGGCGCAGGTGGAAGCGTTCGCTCATCTGGAGATTGTCGAGACCCGCCATCGCTGTCAGGCCGGCAGATTTCGCACCATCCTTCGACCAAGTGAGGATGGGCTTATAGCCAAGCGAGACGGTTGCACGGATATAGAAGGCTCCCTTGATCTCCAGTTCGGGGGGAAGCGTCGTGGTGCTGCCTGCTTTAAGACCGGCCGAGGCCGTTCCGTTCTTCAGTTCACGCGACCAGACCACCTCGACCCTCGGATTCCTTTCATCGGTCACCTGGATGGCCGTCAGCGTCAGGGTCGGTGTGGAGCGATTGTAGGGCTTCATGATGGCGCCGCCGATCTTCATGATGGCGTCGATTTCACCGGCCGTGATCGAAGGCTGCTGGGCGATCAGGTCGCCCGCCATATTCGCCGCGCGGCTGACCTTCTTGTTTACATCGATCGCCTGGCCGAATTCCAGTGTCAGGAAATACATCGCGAACAGGATGGGCGCGATGATCGCAAACTCGATGGCTGCCACGCCACGCCTGTTCCGGGCGAAGTCGCCCAGGGTTGATAAGATGCCCGTCTTTGCGGGTTTCGCATTGTCGTTGAACGTCATTGCCCGGTCCCCCACGACCCGTTGCCAACAGTTAGAATGGTTCGTTCTGCCAGGTACTCGTCGAGAAAAGCAGAAGCTTGCCGTCGGGAAGCCGATCCGCCAGCATGTTCGTCACCACCGGCCAGCGGTAGTAAACGCGCAGCATGTTCTTCGTGAGTGCCGGCCCGAGTTCGGTCTTGGTGTCGATGCTTCCGTCGTCATTGAAGCCGAGGTTTGACCTGGCGGCGTCCTCGAACGTGTCGAACTGCCGAAGATCCACTTCCAGCCCGGGGCACGTCTCGGACATCAGTATGGACATTCGGCCACACAGAAGGTCCCGAAGTTTCGTTTCGTTCAGCTCACTGCTGCGAACCTGCCCGGTACGGAACAGCCGCGCGACGTCATCCGTCGCGTTGGCCAGAAGCTGTTGTGCTGCAAAGCCGATGCAGGCTTCCAGAATCACAAAGATCAGAAAGAAGAACGGGAGGCCGAGAAAGGCGACCTCGATGGCCGCCACGCCTTCCTCATTCTTGATGAAACGGCCGAGCAGACGGCGCCGAAATGGCGCGCGACACGCTTTGCCTTTTGTTTGATGGCCCATAGCCAGCCCCTGAAATGTGCGTTTGTCAGGGAGGACTATAACCAGCCCCGGTTGCATTCCGGTTTTGACGGCAGCTCAAATTGCAGCGTTCTGGTTTGCGTTTTGTAAACCCTGAAGGGTGCTGCGCACGGCGCTCGTTGAGCCCGGAGCGCGATGCCGGTTACTGGTTGGCGCTGATCTCGGCTTCGGAGGTCCGCTCCGCGTCAGTCTTGTAGGAGCTTTCGCAGTAGGGCGTGCAGGAAAGCGTCTGCACATTGGCCCTGCGATAGATGCGGACCGAGCTGGCAGACTGCCGGCTGACGACGACCTGTTCATCGACAATCGGCTGACCATCCAGGTCGAGAACGACGAGATTGGTCACGCCGAAACCCTTGCCGGTGAGAACGATGGTCGTCGCATCCTGTACGGCGGCGTCGGCGATCTCGGGGTTACCGATAACGATCGTGTCCGCCTCGCGTGCAAGCTTGACGATCTTCGCCTGGTTCATCACCACCTCAATCGCCGCCTCGTTCGCCGGGGCGGTGCCCGGCAATGCAACCAGACCTGCGATCAGGCAGGCTGTCTTCAAGGCAGTTCCGGTCTTGGAAAATACGGCGCGCATTACCCTGCTCCCCACGTCAAGCTGAAGAGACTATGAACATCATTGGTGAACCAAGGGTTAAGCGCACGGATGTCTGGCGCAGCGGCGGCAGCATTTGTGGGCTATATATAAAGTGTCTCCCGTCCGTGCGCGCGGGCATCCCCGCTTTAGAGCGCTGTTAACCAATGCTCGTGCTTTGAGACGGCAAGGTTTTGGTAAGGGTGTTTCTTAAGCAGGTTGAAAGAGCTCCCCCGTATGGTCAGGCCATCCGATCAACACAACAAAAAACGTTGACGGTCCTGCTGAACAAAAACGCGGAAGAGGAGTTTTCCCAAATGGCAAATCTGTTTGCACGTTTCATGAAAGACGAGTCCGGTGCCACGGCGATCGAATACGGCCTTCTGGCTGCTCTGATTGCAGTTGCGATCATCGGCGGCGCCCGTGCCATCGGCACCAACATCGGCACGACCTTCACCACGGTCGGCGGTGCGCTCGGCGGCGGCGGCGGCGGCGGCGGCAACTAATAATCCGCTTCTGCGCTAACCACGCGCAATGACCATAAAGGCCGTCCTTCTTCTCCGAAGGGCGGCCTTTGCTTTTCCCAAAGCTGTTTTCTGCCGGTTTATCAAGTTTTAAGCGACGGCCTGCATAACGGAAGAGAAAAGGGGTGCCGCATCATGCTCGAAGCAGTCATACTTGTTGTTTTTCCGTTCTGCATGGCTTTTGCAGCGGTCTCCGACCTTCTTTCCATGACCATCGCAAACCGTGTGTCTCTGCTGCTGCTTGTCGCGTTTGCCGTCGCCGCACCGATGATCGGTATGGACTGGCAGCAGATCGGAATGCACGTCGCAGCGGGCTTTTTCATCCTGTCGATAACCTTTGTGCTGTTCGCCGTTGGCGGGATGGGCGGCGGCGATGCGAAGCTTCTTGCAGCGACCGCGGTGTGGTTCGGCTTCAGCCCTGCGCTGATCCAGTACCTTCTGGGCGCGGCGATCCTCGGAGGCGCACTGACGCTTCTGATTCTCAGTTTCCGGAATTCGCTCCTTGGCTACATCTCGGGAAACAATGTATTCCTGCGTAACCTCGCCGATCACAATACGGGGGTGCCCTATGGCATTGCGCTGGGCCTGTCCGGGCTTGCCGCTTATCCCGAAACGCCGCTCATGCAGTGGGCGCTTGCCCGCCTTGCAGCGCTTTAGCATCGTATAGTTCAGCCTGCGAGCAGCCCCCGCAGCGCCCATAAGAGCCTGACCGTTGCGCCCCGATGTTTCATCGGGGCGTTCGTGCATTCCGGCTCCGAATAATCGCTCAACTTTAAATTAATCATTTCTGTAAGCTTCGCGTTAACCATAATTTGACGATTGGCCCTCCATTCTCTGCTTCACGCAAGGGAAGTCCGAGTACGAGGGGCGGAGTCATGAGCAAATCCCGGATCGTCATCTTAGGAGTGGCCGTGCTGGCTGCCCTTGGCGCCGGTTATGTGGCCAAGAATCTGACGGCACCGGCTCCGCAACAGCCGATAGCGACCGCGGGACCGGAAGAGCCGGCCATCGATCTGGTCGATGTCCTGGTCATCGGCCAGGATGTGCCCATGGGCACCGAGCTCGGCAGTGCCGTAAGCTGGCAGGCCTGGCCGGCCGACAACATCAACGCAAACATGATCACCCGGAACGAGAGCCCCGAGGCGCTGGAGGAGCTGCGCCGCTCCATTGCGCGTGTCGCGCTCTATACCGGCGAACCGCTCAGGCGCTCCAAGCTCATTGGCGAGGGCATGAGCTTCATGTCGGCTATTCTGCCCTCCGGCAAGCGCGCCGTCGCCACGCAGATCGCCGCCGACACCTCGGCCGGCGGTTTCATCCTTCCCAATGATTATGTCGACGTCATCATGACGCGCCGGGCCCAGGACAGCGGTACGGCAAACGGCTTCATTACCGAGACCATCCTGAAGAACATCAAGGTCCTTGCGATCGACCAGACCATTCAGGAGGACGAGGAAGGCCGCCGCGTCAAGGTGGGCGAGACGGCAACGCTGGAACTGACGCCGGAGCAGGCAGAGATCATCACCGTTGCGCAGCAGATGGCCGATCGCCTCACACTTTCTTTGCGGGCGATCACCGACACGAACGAAACATCGGAGAACGACGGATCCTATCTCGTCTCAGGCAGGGGCAGGGGCAACAGCGTCCGTCTGATCAAATCCGGTGAAGTCACCGAAGTGGGGACCCGGAAATGATGAAGCGCGCGAATGGGGCGAGGGTCGTGAAACAGTCAGGGCGGGATATGCGCAGCAATCTGAAGCTGACCGCGCGTCTCTTATTGGGATGCGCAACGGTGCTGGTCACCCAGGTCGCCTTACCGGCAGGCCCGGCATTTGCCGAACAGAACGTCGTCAAGGCACGAAGCGGATCCAATGTAAGCCAGCGTGTAAAGCTCGGCCTCAACAAATCGCTCGTGCTCGACCTGCCGAGCGATGCCTACGACATTCTGGTCGCCAATCCGTCGGTTGCGGACGCCGTGACACGCACCGCACGACGCATTTATCTGTTCGGCAAACAGGTGGGCGAGACCAACATCTTCGTGTTTGGCGCCAATGGCGAACAGATTGCCAGCCTCGACCTTGCAGTGGAGCGCGATGTTGCGGGTCTTGAAGACTATCTCAAGCGCTTCATCCCGAATTCCGACATCGATGTTGAACTGATCAACGACAACGTTGTTCTCACCGGCACCGTTGAAACGCCGCTCGACGCCGCCCGCGCCGCGCAGCTCGCGCAGATATTCGTTACCGGTGGTGAAGCCACGACCGGCCAGTATTCCCAGAGCGCGGCAGCGCCCACCGATGGCGGCGGCGTGGCGATCAACAATCCCGACCAAAAGCGCCAGACGAGCCGGATCGTCAACATGATCCAGATCATCGGCGAGGATCAGGTCACGCTCAAGGTTACGGTTGCCGAAGTCAGCCGCTCCGTCATGAAGCAGCTCGGTGTGAACATGATCGGTTCGGGCACCGCCGACGGCATCTCCTGGGGGGCCGTGGTCGACAATGCCTTCGGGCTTGGCAAACCGCTTTCGCCCACACAGTTCTCGGTCGGCGGATCGCTGATCGACGCTTACATCAACGCCATGGAACAGGCCGGCGTCATGAAAACGCTCGCCGAGCCGGCCCTCACGGCCGTTTCCGGCGAGAAGGCCACGTTCCGTGTCGGTGGCGAGTTCAACATCGTCACGTCTCAGGAAGTCGACCCCGATACAAACGCGCTGAAATACGAAGTCGAGAAGATCGACTACGGTATTGGTCTGGAGTTCCTTCCGACCGTTCTCTCGGCTGGTCGCATCAGCCTGAAGATCCGTACACAGGTTTCCGAACCGACAATGCAGGGGTCGGAGACCTTCTTCGCGGGCATGGGGCGCGGCCAGCGCTACCGCAACGCCTCGAGCATGAATGCGATTTCGATCCGCAAGCGCCTCGCCGACACCACGGTCGAGCTGCCGTCCGGCGGGTCGATGATGATCGCCGGCCTCGTGCAGGATGACGTGCGGCAGGCGTTCAACGGGGTTCCGGGGCTCTCAAAGGTTCCCGTGCTCGGCGCGCTGTTCCGCAGCCGCGACTTCGTTCGCAACGAAACGGAGCTGGTGATCATCGTGACGCCGTACCTGTCCAAGCCGACGGCGCGCACCGCGCTGGCGAAGCCGGATGACAATTTCACACCCGCCAGCGATGGCGCGGGAATGTTCCTTGGCCGGGTCAATCGCGTCTACGGAACCATGAAAACCAACCTGCCCAATGGCCGCTACCACGGCGTTGTCGGCTACATCTACAAATGAGCTGGGGGAAGGTCATGTCGGGGGTGGTCATGATGAAGAACACAACACGGAACACACAGCGGGCCAGACTCGCCGGCACGGCACTCGCCATCTGCACGGCCATGCTTATGGCCGGATGCGCGGCAAAGCGGGACTCGGTCATCGTCGGCTCGATACCGGACGACTACCGCACCACTCACCCGATCATCATTTCCGAAAAGGCGCAGCAGATCGACCTGCCGATTGCCGCCTCCGCCCGGAAGATGTCACGAGACCAGATGAGCACACTCGCCGGTTTCATGAGCGGGTATGACCGGCGTTCCGGTGGCACGGTTTCCGTGCTCGTGCCCTCGGGATCGGTCAATGAGCTCGGCGCGTCCAACGTTGCTTCCCAGATCACGCATCTACTTCAGAACCAGGGGGTTCCGCCGGAAAACATCTCCGTGGTGTCCTATCAGGCGCCGTCGCCCGACACTGCGCCGCCGATCCGTGTCTCCTATCCGGTGGTCAAGGCATCCACCAATCAGTGCGGCCGCTGGCCGGCAGACATTCTCGATACGACCGACAACAAGCACTACGCGAATTTCGGTTGCTCCTATCAGAACAATCTCGCCGCACAGGTCGCCAATCCGAACGATTTCCTCGGCCCGCGCAAGCAGGGTGAGATCGATGCCGAGAACCGCATGGGCGTGATCGACAAGTATCGCGGCGCCGAGAGCATTTATAAACCAGGCAAGGTGTCCGAAGACTTCCGGGCCGCCAGAGAGATCGCGTACTAGGCGAGGGGCATGACATGAGCAATCTGGCCTACGAAACGGATCACGAGGATCTCGCTCCCGAGGAGGGCGCGTCACCGGCGCTTCAGAAGCTGCGTCCGATACCGAGGATATCGATTCAGGCGTTCTGCGAGACCGACAGCGTTGCCAACCCGATCGAACGGGCGGGCGAAGATCGCCGCATGGCGAAAACCCATCTCAAGGTGCATATGGGCGGTGTGGCGACAGCGGTCGAGTTCTATCAGACCGCGGCCACGCCGAACCTCGTCATCGTTGAATCGTCCAGTGAACCGAGAGAACTGCTTGCCTCGCTTGAGGAACTGGCAGGGGTCTGCGATCCCTCGACGAAAGTTATCATCATCGGGCACTACAACGATGTCTGGCTCTACCGCGAGCTGATCCGCGCAGGCATTTCCGAATATGTGGTCGCACCGATTTCCATGGCTGACATTGTCAGCGTGATCGCCAACATCTTTGTCGATCCCGAAGCCGAGCCGCTCGGACATTCCATTGCGTTTGTCGGCGCCAAGGGCGGGGTCGGTTCGTCCACCGTGGCCCACAATGTGGCCTGGGCGATCTCCAACCTGTTCGAGAACGAAGTTGTGGTCGCCGATCTGGATCTGCCTTTCGGCACGGCCAATATCAATTTCGATCAGGATCCCGCGCAGGGCATCGCCGAGGCGGTGTTTTCGCCCGAGCGCATCGACGAGGTCTATCTCGACCGCCTTCTGGCGCAGTGCGCGGAGCGGCTTTCCCTTCTGGCGGCGCCTTCCACGCTCGATCGCGTGTATGATTTCGATCCGGAGGCCTTTGCGCAGATCATCGATACGACGCAGCGCACCGCGCCGGTTCTGGTTCTCGACGTTCCGCATTCCTGGAACGGCTGGACCAAGACCACCCTCGCGCAGGCCGACGAGATCGTCATCACGGCCACGCCGGACCTTGCCAACCTTCGCAACACGAAGAACCTGATCGACACGCTGAAGAAGCTGCGGCCGAACGACAAACCGCCGGTTCTTCTGCTCAATCAGGCAGGCATTCCGAAGCGGCCCGAGATTTCGCTGGAAGACTTTGCCGAACCGCTCGGCGTTGTTCCGGCAGCGACGATTCCGTTTGAGCCGCAATTGTTCGGCAATGCGGCCAACAATGGTCGCATGCTGGGCGAAATGGACGCCAGCAACCCGATCGTCGAGACGATCAACGATCTCGCCCATGTGCTGACAGGCCGGCGTGATGTGAAGCCAAAAAAGAAGAGCGGTTTGTCCGGCATCCTGGACAGGTTGAAACGCAAGAGCTGATACGGATTGGTAGCGTCAGATGTTCGGAAAGAGAGGGACAGGCGTCCCGCATCCCACAGCGCCGCACACCGAAACCCCGAAGTCCTTTTCGGGCGGCACCGACGTATTGACGCCGGAACGGCCCGCATCTCCGAGTCCGCAAAAGGCCGCGCCTGCCACGCAGGATCCTGCCCCGCGGCCCCGCGCAGAGTCGCCCAGGCCCACGCCGTCCGCACCGCCACCCCCGCCGCCGGCGCGGTCGCCGCAGCCGGCCCGGGCGCGCAGCGAGTCCTACTACGACACCAAGAGCCAGGTCTTTTCGGCGCTGATCGAGACCATCGATCTCTCGCAGCTCGCCAATCTCGACCCCGATAGTGCGCGTGAGGAAATCCGCGACATTGTCAACGATATCATCGCGATCAAGAATTTTGCGATGTCCATCTCCGAGCAGGAAGAACTGCTCGAAGACATCTGCAACGACGTGCTCGGCTACGGCCCGCTGGAGCCGCTCCTGGCGCGTGACGACATCGCCGACATCATGGTCAATGGTGCCGAGCATGTTTACATCGAGGTGAACGGCAAGGTCGAACAGACCGGCGTGCGCTTCCGCGACAACCAGCAGCTTCTCAATATCTGCCAGCGCATCGTCAGCCAGGTCGGCCGCCGCGTCGACGAATCGAGCCCGATCTGCGATGCGCGCCTGCCCGACGGCTCCCGTGTGAACGTCATCGCGCCGCCGCTCGCCATCGATGGCGCGTCGCTCACCATTCGTAAATTCAAGAAGGACAAGCTCACCCTCGACCAGCTGGTTCGCTTTGGCGCCATCTCGCCGGAAGGCGCCGAGCTTCTGAAGATCATCGGCCGGGTGCGCTGCAATGTCCTGATTTCGGGCGGCACCGGCTCGGGCAAGACGACACTGCTCAACTGTCTGACCAGCTTCATCGATCTCGACGAGCGCATCATCACCTGCGAGGACTCCGCCGAGTTGCAGCTTCAGCAGCCACATGTGGTGCGGCTGGAAACCCGCCCGCCCAATCTTGAGGGCGAGGGTGAAGTCACCATGCGCGACCTGGTGCGCAACTGTCTGCGCATGCGCCCCGAACGGATCATCGTCGGCGAGGTTCGCGGCCCGGAAGTGTTCGATCTCCTTCAGGCGATGAACACGGGCCATGACGGTTCGATGGGAACGATCCACGCCAACAACCCACGTGAGTGTCTGAACCGTATCGAATCCATGGTCGCCATGGGCGGCTTCACGCTGCCGCAGAAAACGGTGCGAGAGATCATTGTCGGTTCGGTGGATGTCATTATCCAGGCGACACGCCTGCGCGACGGTTCGCGCCGCATCACCCATGTGACCGAGGTGATCGGCATGGAAGGCGATGTGATCATCACGCAGGACCTCATGCTCTACGACATGAAGGGCGAGGACGCGAACGGCAAGATCATTGGCGAGCACGTATCGACGGGCATCGCGCGGCCGCATTTCTGGGACCGCGCCCGTTACTATGGTGAAGAGCAGCGTCTGGCGAATGCGCTGGAAGCGATGGAAAGGAAGTCTGACTAAAATGTCAGCGGCTTCCTGTTCCGGTTTGAGCGGGTAAAACCATGTTTGGAATGGACATCACTCTGATTGCATTCGTGCTTCTGGCCGGCTGTAGCGCTGGCGCGGTGGCCTATGCGTTGATGTTCAACAACATGGCGGCGGAAAAGAAGGTCGGCCGCCGGCTGGATACCGTCAAGCGGGCGCAGACTGACCAGATTTCGATCAAGGCGTCGCGCGACCGCGTGGCCGAAACGGCGAAACGGCGCAAATCCATCCAGGATTCGCTGAAGGATCTGGAAGAACGGCAGAAGAAGCGCGACAGCAAGGTACGCAAGCCACCGCTCAAGATGCAGCTCAAACAGGCCGGAATGAACGTGACGCCGGAGCGGTTTCACATCGTTTCTGCGATCTGCGCGCTGGCGTTTACTCTGGTGGTTTTCATCATGGGCGCCCCGCTTCTTGTTCTCCCGGGCGCATTGATCGTCGGAGCGCTGGGCCTGCCGCGCTGGTTCGTTGCCTGGAAGCGCCGTGGCCGGGTCAAGGCATTCCTGAACGAGTTTCCAAATTCGCTCGATGTTATCGTGCGTGCGGTGAAATCGGGCCTGCCGATCAATGATGGCATCCGCCTGATTGCGAGCGAGGCACAGGAGCCCGTGCGAACGGAGTTTCGGCGCATTGTTGAAGCCCAGCAGATGGGTGTTTCGACGCCGGAGGCCTGCCTGCGGATGGGTGAGACGATGCCCTGCCCCGAAGCGAACTTCTTCGGCATCGTTATCCAGATCCAGTCGCAGGCGGGTGGCAATCTCTCTGAGGCGCTGTCAAATCTGTCGCGGGTTCTGCGCAACCGCAAGAAGATGAAGGCGAAGGTTCAGGCGCTGTCGATGGAAGCCAAGGCATCGGCCGTTATCATCGGTGCCCTGCCATTTGTCGTCGCGTTCCTCGTCTATCTCACCAGCCCGACCTACATCATGCCGCTTTTCACGACGAGCGCCGGGCATCTGATTCTGGGCTTCTCCGCACTGTGGATGACGATCGGCATTCTCGTGATGCGGAACATGATCAATTTCGAGGTTTAGACAATGCCTTCAGACGTCGTCGGAAGTATCATCGAGCCCAGTTTCCTGATTGCAATTCTGGTTGCGGTTGCGGTTTTTGCGACGGTGTTCACACTTTTGCCGGCCTTTGGCGGCGATCCACTGAAATCCCGCATGAAAAGCGTGGCGCTGGAGCGTGAGGAACTGCGGGCGCGGCAGCGCGCGCGTCTGGCCGCCGAGGCCGACAAGCGCCGCCGGGGCCTGCGCGAGCATCAGTCTGAAGGCATGCGCGCAATTGTCGACCGGCTCGACCTGCGCCGCGCGCTGGCCGATGATGCGGCGGTGGCCAAACTGCGCACAGCCGGGTTTCGCGGCCAGAATCCGCTGACGAAGTTTCTGTTTTTCCGGCTCGTTCTTCCATTTGTGACGCTGCTCCTGGCAGGCGTCTATATTTTCATGCTCGGCGGGCTGTCCGAGCAGCCATTGTTCGTGAAGGCTTTCGTCTGCATCATCGCCGCCTATGCCGGCTTTTATGCGCCAGTGCTCTATGTCAGCAACCTTGCGACAAAGCGCAAGAAATCGATCCAGCTTGCTTGGCCAGACGCGCTTGATCTGATGCTGATCTGCGTTGAATCGGGCATGTCCATCGAAGCGGCCTTCCGTCGTGTGGCGGACGAGATCGGCGCCCAGTCGGTCGCGCTGGCCGAGGAGCTGGTGCTGACGAATGCTGAACTCTCTTTCCTTCAGGAACGGCGTCAGGCCTATGAGAATTTCGCCGCGCGCACCGGGCTGGAGACGGTGAAGAGCGTCACGCAGGCGCTGATCCAGGCTGAGCGCTACGGCACGCCCGTCAGCCATGCGCTCAGGGTTCTTGCGGACGAGAGCCGTGAAATGCGCATGAACGAGGCGGAGAAAAAGGCGGCCGCTCTGCCGCCCAAACTCACCGTGCCGATGATCCTCTTTTTCATCCCCGTCCTGTTCGCTGTCATTCTCGGGCCGGCCGGCATCCAGATCAAACAGCAGGGGCTGTTCTGAGGTCATAGAAAAGGCCGCTCGAAGCGGCCTTTCAAGAACTTGTGCCTTGGAAATGAAGCGCCGTTACTGGCGCTTCTTCTTGTTGTCGTCGGAGATCTGGCTCCACGCATTCTGCTGCGCGAGCATGGACCGCAGGTAGGCGACGTTGGCTTCGGCCTGTTCAGGCGAAAGCTCCTGTCGGGCGAGCTGTTCAGCTTCGCCAAAACGTCCCTGAAGCCCGACGACCAGCGCCAGGTTTTGCCGCACACGGCTGTCGGCGCCGGAAGCCTGCACTGCCTGCCGCATATAATGCTCGGCCGATTTCAGATCGCCTTCGAGCAGATACGACATCCCCATATTCGAAAGGACGGAAGGTTCACCGGGCTTTAAGTTGAGCGCCTGGCGATAGAGCGTCCGGGCCGCATCCTTCTGGCCGAGCTGATCCAGGATCGCGCCTTCGGCCGATTGCAGGCGCCAGTCGGGATACTCGGGCGTCTGGGCGCGGCGCACGGCGTCGAGTGCCGGCTGCAGTTCGCCGGCGGCGGCCAGTGCCTTGCCATAGGCGGCCAGCACTTCACGGTCCTTGGGATGATCGATGGCAAGTTTGCGCATCACTGCCAGAGACTGGTCGGCGCGCCCGGTCATCTGGAGCACGGAGGCGTAACGCAGTGCCGTTGCCTTGTCCTTGGTGTTCTGTGTGTAAGCGCGCCCGAGGGAGTCCGCGGCACTGCGTAATTGCGGTTCGCTCATAGTCGCAACGTTGGAAACGGCCTTGGGCGTGCTGCGGCTGATCGAGCCGGTGGTCATACGATCCCTGGCGCAGCCAGCCACTGACACTGCCATAACCAGCGCCACGGCCGTCATGGTTATCCTGTTTGCGGTTGCATTCGTGCGCTGTTCGGTAAACATCTGCGCGCGCCCTCCGATTGGCTTCGGCCGCCCTCCGGCCAACTCTCAACAGAGAGAAATATTCTGTTAACCCTAACGGAGCGTTAAAACGCGCCGCAAAACCTAAACGTGGAGACAACAAATGCCCGTCACGCTCCTGAGCTCGAAACTGGCTTCATCGCTGCCGGTTTACACGGTCGAGGCCGATAGCCTGGACGCCTGCGATGCGCCGAAGGACGCCATCGCCTGGGCACGGGCAAACGGCTTTGCGGGCGCTGCGGGCAGGGTCTTGACGATACCGGGCAAGAACGGCGCGGTCGCCGGCGCGTTCTTCGGGCTTGGCCAGCCAGACGCCGCCAGTCCGCTTGACGCCGGAGCGCTCGCTCGTCATCTGCCGGAAGGCGACTGGCACTTTGCCGCCGCGCCGAAAGACGCCGAACTCGCCACCCTCGGCCTGATGCTCGGCTCCTATGCCTTCACGCGCTATGGAAAGAAACCGCGCAGCGCGCTTCGCTTCGCCGTTCCCGAAGGGGTGGATGCAGGCCGCGTGGAGAGGCTGGCCGGTGGCAGCGTCCTTGCACGCGATCTCATCAACACGCCCGCCGGCGATATGGGGCCCGATGCGCTTGAAGCCGTCACCCGCGCACTCGCCTCGGAGAATGGCGCAACGCTGGCGGTGACGGCGGGTGAGGATCTCCTCACGGAAAACCTGCCGATGATCCACGCGGTTGGCCGCGCTGCCGAGGCCGCGCCGCGCCTTCTCGATCTGCGCTGGGGGCGGGCGCAGGCGCCAAAGGTCACGCTTGTCGGCAAGGGCGTCTGCTTCGATACGGGAGGGCTCGACCTGAAGCCCGCCGCCGGCATGCTGCTCATGAAGAAGGATATGGGCGGCGCGGCCAATGTGCTCGGACTTGCCTCGATGCTCATGGCGGCAAAGCTCGACATTCGCCTGCGCGTGCTCATTCCTGCCGTGGAGAACGCCGTGGCCGGCAACGCCTTCCGGCCAGGTGATGTGCTGACCAGCCGCAAGGGGCTCACCGTCGAGATCGGCAACACCGATGCCGAGGGCCGGCTGGTGCTTGCCGATGCGATGGCACTCGCGGACGAGGAAGAGCCTGAGCTCCTGATCGACATGGCGACGCTGACCGGTGCCGCCCGCGTCGCGCTCGGGCCCGATGTGCCGCCGTTCTACACCGATGATGAAGCGCTGGCGGGAGCCCTGGCTCGGGCCTCGGAGGCGGTCGCCGACCCGCTCTGGCGCATGCCTCTCTGGAAGCCTTATCTCTCACGTCTCGATTCGAAGATCGCCGACATCAACAATGTTTCGCTCGACGGTTTCGCCGGTTCACCGATCGCCGGCCTTTTCCTTGGCCGTTTTGTGGAGAAGGCGAAGATCTGGGCGCATTTCGACATTTATGGCTGGAACCCGGTCGACAGGCCATATGCGCCGGTCGGCGGCGAGGCGCAGGGCATCCGCGCCATCGAACGCGTGCTGACAGAGCGTTATGGCAAGTAGATCAGCTTCGGTTGGGTGAGCGCATGGGGCGCTTGCCTCGGCGCGCCTTTCGCGGCATGAATGATACGGAACCGAAACGGTTTCCAGTTTCCTCCGTGAAGGCAGGTCCTGATATGTCCGTCCAGCTAAGGCCAAGCCAGGCGCTGCGTCTGTGGCAGCAGGTCAGCCTTGCCGAAGTGCGCGGCAAGGCACCGGACCTCACCGAACGCCAGCTTGCGATCCTTCTGACGATCTATCTCGACCCGCCGCCGCACACCGTGCGCGGGCTCGCCGAGAAACTGGATGTCTCCAAACCCGTCATCACCCGCGCCCTCGACACGATGGGTGCGCTGAAACTCGTTTCACGCCACCGCGACCAGAAAGACCGCCGCAACGTCCTGATCAAGCGCACCGTCGAGGGTGCGCTGTTCGTGGAGCGGTTCGGCGATGTGGTGGTGGCAAAATCTGCGGAGTTGCCCCTATGACGACACTTGATCGCCGCCTTCACGCCCACCGGGCTGATCTTGCCGATGCCCGTCTTGAAGGCACGGTGGAGGCGGAACGTTTTACCGCCGGCGCGCCCGCCCGCATTGGCGCGCCCGTTGTCGACGTGCACAGCGCCCCGCGTCTCGACGCCGGCATCGACACCCAGTTCCTCCATGGCGACCGGGTGCGCGTCTTCGAGCGGCGCGAAGGCTGGGCCTGGGTGCAGGCGGACCATGACGGGTATGTGGGCTATGTGAATGCCGCAGCCCTTACCGACCAGGATTGCGCCCCAACCCATCGCGTTCGTGCGCAGCGCAGTTTCATCTATCCGGAGCCGGAGCTGAAGGCTCCCGCAATCGCGGCGCACAGCATCGGTGCGGCGGTCTGTGTCACGGAAACGGTCGAGAACCGCGGCACGCAATATGCGCTTCTCGCCTCAGGCGGCGCGATGATCGCCGGGCACCTGCAGCCGCTCGACACACATGACGAGGACTACGTCACGGTTGCAGAAACCTTCCTGCACACACCCTATCTGTGGGGTGGAGCAAGCGGCTTCGGTATCGACTGTTCCGGTCTGGTTCAGCTTTCCATGCGCATGGCCGGAAGAACCGTCCTGCGTGATACGGACATGCAGGCCGCGAGCATCGGCACCGTGATTGAGCCCGGTCAAACCGGGCTCAGCCGTGGTGATCTCGTTTTCTGGAAAGGCCATGTGGCGATCATGCTGGATCACGAGATGATGCTCCACGCCAACGGCAACACGATGACCGTCGCACGCGAACCGCTGAAAGATGCCATCGAGCGGATTGAGCGGCTCTACGGCCGCCCGACGCACTATCGCCGGCCCTAGGGTCAGGACCTATTAATATGATCACAATGGCGTTCGATAGACCAAGAGATGCAAGGAGAAGCCCGCAGAGCGGGGTCTTCCCCCCGGTCAAGGGGTTTGACGCAGCAGATCGCCGGTCTATCGAGCGTCCTTCGGATCGGCCTGATTTGCACGGCCTACTTTGTCGCAAGACCTTGAAAGACGTGAAGTCTTCCTGCGGTCCTGCTTCGCGTATCCGCACAGATCAGGCCGACCATTGCGACCATATTAATAGGTCCTGACCCTAGTACCCCGCGCTTCGATCAACGAGGTTTTCCAGCGTCTCACCACGTTCAAATGCATCCATCTGCCGTAGCATGGGCGGCACCAGATGTGCGGGGTCGGAGGTGGCAGCCGCATGCGGTGTCACGAAAACCCGTGGATGCGACCAGAGAGGACTTTCCGGCGCCAGCGGCTCGCGCTCGAACACGTCGAGGCTCGCTTCCTTCAGCACACCCTCCTCAAGCGCTTTCAGGATGTCGGCCTCGCGCTGCAGGCCGCCGCGCCCCGCATTGATGAGGCAGGGACCGCCCAGCGGTCCGTCCTGCCGCAGGCGCGACAGCAGCGAATGGTTCACAATGCCATGGGTCGCGGGCGTCAGCGGCAGAAGCACCACCAGAATGTCGGTGGCGTTGAGGAAGGGCGTCAGCCCGTCCTCGCCGTGAAAACCATTGACGCCGTCGACATCCTTGGGCGTGCGGCTCCAGCCATTCACCGAAAAACCGACCGCACGCAGCGCCTGCGCGGCGCGTGAGCCGAGCTGACCGAGCCCCATAATGCCCACCGAGACCTCGTTGGCAGGCGGTTGCCGCGGCTCGTGCCAGACTTTTCTGACCTGCTGTTCCCGGTAGACGGCGCCCTGCCGGTGATGGTCGAGCACCCGCCACGTCACATACTCGCACATATACTGCGTGAGGTTTTCCGCCACCACGCGCACGATGGGTACATCCGGCACCTGGTCGTCGGCAAAGATGTGATCCACGCCAGCGCCGATGGAGAAGATGACCTTCAGGTTCGGCAGTCGGGCGAGTGCGCCCTTCTGGTGTTTCCAGACAACGGCATAATCGATCGAAGGGTCTTCCGCCCCGTCGGGCTCCAGCACGACATCCCGCTCTTTCGAGAGAAGGTCATACCAGCGCTGCGGGTTGAAGCCGGTGACGGAGAGAAGGACGCGACCGCGTTCCGGTGTGCTCATGGTTTGCCCCTCGATTTTTATTCGCTGACCACGCCTCCGGGCGTGGCTTCGATGTTGAACGCGGCTGCGATCAGCGCGCGTGTGTAGTCGGTCTGCGGCGCATCGAAAATCTGCTCCGCCGGACCGGCCTCCACCACCTTGCCGGCACGCATGACGATCACCTCATTGGCAAGCGCGCGCACCACTTTCAGGTCATGGCTGATGAAGAGATAGGCCAGGTTATGCCGCTTCTGCAAATCGCGCAGAAGGTCAACCACCTGCGCCTGCACGCTCATATCGAGCGCCGAGGTGGGCTCGTCCAGCATCACGAAACGCGGTTTAAGCACCATGGCGCGGGCAATGGCGATACGCTGGCGCTGCCCACCGGAGAATTCATGCGGGTAGCGAAACCGGCTGTCGGGGTCGAGATCGACCTCCTTCAGGACATCGACCACCATCGCGTCGCGCTTATTGGCCGAAAGGCTGGGCTCGTGAATGCGCAGGCCTTCCTCGATGATCTCGGCAACGGACATGCGCGGGCTCAGCGAACCATAGGGATCCTGAAACACCACCTGCAAGTCGTGCCTGTAGGGACGCATCTGCCGAAACGAGAGATGATCGATTTCGTCACCAGAAAAGTGGATGTGGCCCTCCGAGCCGATCATACGGGCAAGGGCAAGGCCAAGCGTGGTCTTGCCAGAGCCCGATTCGCCCACCACCCCGAGCGTCTGGCCCGCGCGCACCGTCACGTCCACCCCGTCGACACCCTTGATGTAATCGACCGTGCGGCGCAGCAGCCCCTTCTTCACCGGAAACCAGACCTTGATCCCGTCGCCCTTCATCACCGTTTCTGCGGTAGGGTCCGCCTTGGGTGGGCGCCCCTTGGGTTCGGCTTCGATCAGATGGCGCGTATAGGCGTGTTGCGGGTTGGCGAAAATCTGTTCCGTCGGCCCGCTTTCCACGATCTTGCCGTCGGTCATCACGCAGACCCGGTCGGCCACCTTTCGCACGATGCCGAGATCGTGGGTGATGAACAGCATCGACATGGACTTTTTGCGCCGCAAATCGGCCAGAAGCTCGAGAATCTGCGCCTGCACTGTCACGTCGAGCGCGGTGGTCGGCTCGTCGGCGATCAGGAGGTCCGGTTCGTTGGCGAGCGCCATGGCGATCATCACGCGCTGGCGCTGGCCGCCGGAAAGCTGGTGCGGAAAGGAATCAAGCCGCTTTTCGGGGTCACGGATGCCGACCTGCTCCAGCAATTCGAGGGTCCGCTCCCGCGCCGCCCTGTCTCCCATTCCGCGGTGCAGTTTCAGCACCTCACCCACCTGCCGCTCGATCGTGTGCAGCGGGTTGAGCGAGGTCATCGGCTCCTGAAAGATCATGGAGATTTCGTTGCCGCGCACCTTGCGCTGCGTTGCCTCGTCGGCGGCGAGAATGTCAACGCCATTGTAGAGGATTTCGCCGGAGGGATGGCTCGCCGCCGGATAAGGCAGCAGCCGCAGGACCGAGAGCGCCGAGACCGATTTCCCGGACCCCGATTCCCCCACAAGCGCAACGGTCTCGCCACGCGCGATGTCGAATGAGATGCGATCGACCGCAAGCGTCTCCTGCGCACCTTGCTTGAAGGAGACGGACAAATCGCGGATCGAGAGGAGGGGGGCTGATGTCATGGTCGCGATTCAATGATTGCGCGGAGATTTTCCGCTGTAGGCAGGATGACCGAGAGCTCGGGAGAAAAACGCTCTCCGCGCCAGCGATCGTTCTTTAACCGAACCTGGCCGGGTATACGCTTGTCGGCGGTCAGGAAATGGCTGCACTCAAATCCGATCGCCGAAGCAAGATGGATCGCATCGGGCAGCTTCACGGATTTAAACTGTCGGCGCACGAGGGCAGCGCTCCACAGAACCTCCCGTGTGACGGGCCTTACATCCAGCCAGGAATTATCCTCCACGATCCAGTTGTCGTAGAGCTGAATGAGGTCGTCATCCTCGTCCCGGTAGGGCCCAACCAGAAGCTCCGCCAGCGCTAGTTCGCTCGTGCATAGAAAGCGTTCGCCGCCCTGCATCTGCTTCTCGATCAGCTTGTAAAGCAGTGTCTGTATTTCGCCCTGCACTTCGGCGAGTTCGATAAAGATCGCGGTGTCGAGATAGAGCCTGGTGAACTCCATCAATCGTCCCACTCATCGCGCAGCGCCCGAATGCGCCTTGCGGCGTCTTCGCTGGAAACGCGTCGGGTCTGGCGAGCGCGAACGCGCTCGATCTGCGCCAGCAGTTCCTCCGGCGTGCGTGGTGGAGCCTCTCGCTTGACTTCTTCTTCCACGGTCACTTTCACCAAAGCGTCGTGGGGAATGTCCTTGCGCAGCTCCTTGGGCAATTTGGATGCCCTATAGTGATTGACGGTGACCACACCCATTGTCAGCTCCTGCATCCAACCCCTTCAATATAGGTCATCCGGCCCATCATTTGAACGTCTTCCGCGGGTCGAAGGCGTCGCGCACGGCTTCGCCGATGAAGATCAAGAGCGACAGCATGATCGAAAGGCTCAGGAAGCCGGCAATGCCGAGCCATGGCGCGTTGAGGTTGCGCTGGCCCTGCCGCAGGAGTTCACCAAGCGAGGGTGACCCCGGCGGCAGGCCGAAGCCAAGGAAGTCGAGCGAGGTCAGCGTCGTGATCGAGCCGTTCAGGATGAAGGGCAGGAAGGTGAGGGTGGCCACCATCGCATTGGGCAGAAGGTGGCGGAAGATGATGGTGCGGTTGGAAACGCCAAGCGCCCGCGCCGCACTCACATATTCGAAATTGCGCGCGCGCAGGAATTCGGCGCGCACCACCCCAACGAAGGCCACCCACGAGAAAAGCAGCATGATGCCGAGCAGGATGAAGAAGCCCGGCGGCAGAACGGCGGCGATGATCAGGATCAGATAGAGCACCGGAATGGAGGACCATATCTCGATGAAGCGCTGGAAGAGAAGATCGGTCCAGCCGCCGAAATAGCCCTGGATCGCGCCGGCGCTCACGCCAATCAGCGCCGAGGCACCGGTCAGGATCAGGCCGAAAAGAACCGAGATGCGGAACCCGTAGATCACTCGCGAGAGCACGTCGCGCGCCTGATCATCCGTGCCGAGCCAGTTCCAGTTGCCGGGCGTGCAGGCCGGGTCGTCCACCCCCTGCATATAGCGCCCGCAACGCTCTTCCTTGGTGTACATCCATGAAGGCTTGGCTGGCGCAGCCTCGGGTATTTCGTTGTTCACCGTGCGGTAGGAATAGCGGATGGGCGGCCACACCGCCCACCCATTGGCCTCGATCTCCTCGGAGATGATCGGATCGCGGTAGTCGGTTACAGCAAGGAAGCCCCCGAATTTCTCTTCGGGGTAATCCACCATGACCGGGAACAGAACTTCGCCCTTGTAATAGGCGAGGATCGGTTTGTCGTTGGCGAGGAATTCGGCAAACAGCGACAGCACGAACAGGATCAGGAATATCCAGAGAGACCAGTAGCCCCGCCGGTTGGCGCAAAAGTTCTGCCAGCGACGCTTGTTGATCGGCGAAAGCCACGGCCTTCTGCCGCGCCGCCGCGCCGCCGCCACTTCGCTTTGCACCTGAATATCGGACATCACACATCCCTCCGCTCGAAGTCGATGCGGGGGTCTATCAGCGTGTAGGTCACATCCGAGATGAGGCTGATAAACAGACCCATCAGCGAGAAGATGTAGAGATTGGCAAACACCACCGGGTAATCGCGGTCGATCACCGAGCGGAAGCCCAGCAGGCCGAGCCCGTCGAGCGAGAAAATGCTCTCGATCAGCAGAGACCCGGTGAAGAACGCCGAGATGAACGCGCCTGGAAAGCCGGCGATGATGATCAGCATCGCATTGCGGAAGACGTGGCCGTAGAGCACCTGCCGGTCGGAAAGCCCCTTGGCGCGTGCGGTCACCACATACTGCTTGCGGATTTCATCGAGAAACGAGTTCTTCGTCAGAAGCGTCGTCGTGGCGAAGGCCGAGAGCACCATGGCCGTCAGCGGCAGGGCAAGATGCCAGAAATAATCGAGAATGCGCGCCGGCCAGGAAAGGCTCTCCCAATTGTCGGAGGTCAGGCCGCGCAGCGGAAACCAGTCGAAGAAGGAGCCGCCGGCGAAAAGAACCATCAGGAGAATGGCGAACAGAAAGCCCGGAATGGCATAGGCAACAATCACCACACCGCTGGTCCACACGTCGAATGCCGAACCGTCCTTTACGGCCTTGCGGATGCCGAGCGGAATGGAAATCCCATAGGAGATCAGCGTGATCCAGAGGCCGAGCGAAATCGAGACCGGCATTTTCTCGAGGATCAGGTCGATCACCGAAATGTCGCGGAAATAGCTTTCGCCGAAATCGAACCGCGCATAGTTCCAGATCATCAGGGCGAAGCGCTCGAGTGGCGGCTTGTCGAAGCCGAACTGCTTTTCAAGCGAGGCGATGAACTCCGGATCGAGGCCCTGCGCGCCGCGATATTTCGAGGTCACGCCGCTGCCTTCGACAGACCCACCGTTAAACCCCTGATTGCTGAAATCGCCTCCGCCGCCGGAAATGCGTGCATCCGCGCCGCCCGCCTGTCCGGTGATCTGGGCGATCACCTGTTCCACGGGGCCACCGGGTGCAAATTGCACGACGATGAAGGAGATGGCCATGATGCCGAACAGGGTCGGGATCATGAGCAGCAGACGTCGCAGGATATAGGCGCCCATCAGTCAGCCGCTCTCTTCACGTTGGGGATTGAGGAAAAATCTGCCACGCCGCCCTTACGCCTTGCCAATCGCTTTTGCCTTCTCTTGCTCAAACCACCAGAGCGATTCCACCGGGAAGAAGTAATCCGGCTTGTTGTCGCTGTAGCCGAACATGTCCCAGTGGGCCACACGGTGATTCGTCAGGTGCCAATTTGGAATCCAGTCGCGCCTTGCACGCAAGACCCTGTCCAGCACCTTCAGCGTGACGGTCAGTTCGTCGCGGCTTTTCGCCTTACCGGCAATTTCGATCAGTTCATCGACCACCGGATCGGCTGTGCCTGCAAAATTGTAGGTCCCTTCGACACTTGCCGTGCGCGAATGGAATATCTGTTCGAGCCCGTTGGCGTCCGGTGTGGCTGTCAGACCGATCGCCATGGAGATCATGTCGAAATCGAACGCATTCTGCCGGCTTTGATACTGCGAGGCATCGACCACGCGGGCCGAGGCATCAATGCCGATGGCCCGCAGATTCTCGCCGAAGCTCGCATCCTGGCGCAGGAAGAGTTCATCCCGCACCAGATATTCCAGCGTGAAGCGCGTGCCTTTCTCGTTGTGGAGAACACCGTCGCGTGGGGTCCAGCCGGCTTCCAGAAGAAGCTGGCGCGCACGTCTCAGATTGTTGCGGTCGCGGCCGGAACCATCGGAAACCGGCTGCTTCACCGCCTCTCCAAACGCCGCTTCCGGCGCCTCGCCGCGAAAGCGGTCGAGCAGCGCCTGTTCTTCGGGTGAGGGTTCCCCATCGGCCATGTAAGGCGAGCGTTCGAAGAAGGAGTGCGAACGCTGATAGGCGTCGTAAAAGAGGTTGCGGTTCGTCCATTCGAAGTCGAAGCACAGGCTGATGGCCTCGCGCACCCGCACATCCTTGAACTGCTCGCGCCGCTGGTTCAGCACCAGGCCATAGAGCTGCGGGCGCTTTTCACCGAGGATATAAGTCTGCACCACGCGTCCGTCGCGGATGGCTGGAAAATCGTATCCCGTAGCCCAAACGCGTGCGGTGAACTCCTCGCGCCAGTAGACATCGCCCTTCTTGAAAGCCTCGAACCCGGCATTGCGGTCGCGGTAGAAGTCGATGCGGATCGTGTCGAAATGATTGAACCCCTTTG
The DNA here is from genome assembly GCF_056431025.1 of Nitratireductor lacus. NCBI lineage: Bacteria > Pseudomonadati > Pseudomonadota > Alphaproteobacteria > Hyphomicrobiales > Phyllobacteriaceae > Nitratireductor > Nitratireductor lacus. Next base: position 114,727 of record NZ_JBWKMB010000002.1, read on the forward strand.
CAGGGCCAAGCTCGCGCGCCCAGTAGTCTGCAACCCGCTCATATTCCACATAGTGTCCGGCGGAGAACCGCCCCACCCTGTAAGGGCCGGAGCCGAGCACCGGGACGAGACGGGAACTGTCGAAGCCGTTCTCCTCGACAAAGGCCTTTGAGAAAATCGGGTACCCGGCCACGGTCAGAATGTTGCGGCGCGATTGCCGCCCGGAAAATCGCAGATGGACCAGGTCGGGCCCTTCCGTCGAGGCCTCGGTCATCTCGGTAAGAGGCAGCTGCAATTGCGGGTGCCCCTTCTCCTTCAGCAGATTGTAGGTGAAGGCCACGTCGGCGGCGGTGACAGGCGAGCCATCATGAAAACGCGCCTCCGGCCGAAGTCTGAATGTGAACCCGTTGCGATCCTCAGAAAGTGTCACGCTTTCGGCCAGAAGCCCGTAGATCGCGTCAGGCTCGTCATAGGCGCGAACCATCAGCGAATCGTAACATATCTCCATGCGCGGCGGCGCGTCCCCGGTGCGCACGAAGGCGTTCAGCGTGTTGAAGGTCAGGACGTTCTGGTTGTAGTACCAGTAACCGGGCTGGAAGTTGAACGTGCCGCCCTTCGGCGCCTCCGGGCTGGCATAGTCGAAATGGCTGAAGCCCGGCGCATATTTGAGATCGCCGAATGCCGAAAGGCCATGCAGCGGCGTGCCCGTCTCCACATTGGCGAACACCTCGCGCGGCAAAAGAGGCGTGGCGATGGCCGCACCGATGAGCGCCAGAAAGTCCCGACGCGGGAGCCGATGCGGCACCGTGGCGCGCCCGCTCAATTCTGGCTCCGGTATTTGGCGGCGAGAGCCTTCTCTCGTTCCGGATCGATCCACCATGATTCAAGATCGACGCCTGCATATTCGGGCTGCTTCTCCGGCATGCCGAACTTGTTCCAGTAGGCGATGCGGACATAGGGCGCGTGCCATTGCGGCACCCAGTAATAGTTCCACAGAAGCACGCGGTCGAGCGCCCGGCTGGCCGCAACCAGTTCTTCGCGGTCCTTCACGTAGATGATCTTCTCGACCAGCGCGTCGACGATCGGATCCTTCACGCCGGCAAGATTGCGGGTGCCGGGCGTGTCGGCGGCCTTAGAACCCCAGTATTCGCGCTGCTCATTGCCCGGCGAAAGCGAGTTGACGAAGATGCTCGCCACCGCGTCGAAGTCGAAATTGCGGATGCGGTTTACATATTGCGACGGATCGATGATGCGCAGCGATACGTCGATGCCGATCTTGCGCAGCGCCGCCATGTAAGGCCCCGTCGTTATCTCGTCAGTGGGGCTGTTACCGAGAAACTCGATGGTAAACTGCTGGCCCGTGCCATTGTTCGTCATCTTGCCGCTCTTGATGCTCCAACCCGCTTCGGAAAAGAGCTTGATGGCTTCGCGCAGATAGGTTCGTTCCGCCTGCGGATTGTCGTAGACCGGCAGCCTGAATTCCTCGGTGAAAAGTTCAGGCGGAAGCTTGTCCCTGAATTCTTCGAGGATCTCCAGTTCACGCCCCTCCGGCAGGCCGGTGGCGGCCAGCTCGGACCCTTCGAAATAGCTGTCCGTGCGGGTATAGCTGTCGAAAAACAGCGTCCGGTTCATGTCCTCGAAGTTGAAGGCGAGGGTCAGCGCCTCGCGGATGCGGCGGTCCTGAAACTTGGGTCGGCGGGTGTTCAGCACGAAGCCCTGCATGGGCTCGGCGCCGCCCGTTGGAAACTCCTTCTTGATGACATCGCCATCTTTCACGGCCGGGAACGTGTATTCCGTCGCCCATCGGCGCGAGCGGTTTTCCACCCGAATATCCTGCAGGCCACCCTTGGTGAAGGCGAGCCAGGCAGCGTTCTCATCCTGGATATAGGTGTATCTGCGGCGGTCCACATTGTAGCGCCCGACATTCACCGGCAGATCGGCTGCCCAGTAATCCTCCACCCGCTTCCACACGATCTCGGAACCGGGCGTAAAGCTCTCGATCCTGTAGGGCCCGCTGCCCAGCGGCGGCTCGAGCGTGGGCTGGGTGAAGTTGCGCTTCTTGCCGTCGGCGTCCGTGCCTTCCCACCAGTGTTTGGGCAGAACCGGCAGGTCGCCCATTATGTGTGGCAGTTCCTTGTTGCCCTTCTGGTCGAAGCGGAACTCCACCTCGCGCTCGGAAAGGGGCACCGCCTCCACCACACTGGAGAAATAGCGTGTGTGCTGGGGGCTATGCTTCTTGAGCATGTTGAGAGACCAGACCACGTCTTCCGCCGTGATCGGCGTACCATCGTGCCAGCGCGCTTTCGGGTTTATGCGATAGGTGGCGGAAGAATTGTCTTCAGGATGCTTGAAGGCCTCGGCGATCAGTGGATAGCTCGTGCTCGGCTCCGTCAGCGACTGCTGCATCAGCGTGTCCCAGAGGAGGCCACCGAAATAGTTGAGCCCCGCCGCCTGTGTGCCGCGCACGATGAACGGGTTGAAACTGTCATAGGTGCCAAGCGCCACCGAATTCAGCGTCCCGCCCTTGGGCGCGTCGGGATTCACGTAGTCGTAGCGCTCGAAAGGCCCCTGTTCGCTTTCAGGCTGGATGAGGGACGAGTTGGTAAGCCATTCGTCTTCGGCGCTGGCGGGATGGCTGGCGAACAGAAGAGCCGTGGCGAGACAGGCCGCCCATGTTGCTCTCGCACCGATCACCCGCATGGCATTCTCCTCATATTGTTTTTGGTTCCCAGCCGAAAGGTAGACCATCCCCCACGCATGGCAAGGGATACGGTCTCCCTGAAAGGTTCTTTCAGGCAACAAAAAAGCCGGTCGAAACCGGCTTTTTCAAGTTTGCTAAAATTAAATTTTCGTTAGTTGCCGGATGCGGCGCTGTCGCCGTCCTCGGCAGGAGCCTCTTCAGCCGGGGCTTCCTCAGCAGGCGCAGAGTCTTCGTTGCTGGACGCTTCGGCTGGTGCAGCCGTTTCTCCAGCCGGTGTCGCCTCGCTCTCGGCAGCCGGTGCGGCTTCTTGGCCTTCGGCGGGCGCTGCAGCAGCGTCGTCACCACCTTCGGCCTCGGGTTCAGGCAGAGGCACCGGGCTTGAAGCGTGCTGGCGCAGATAGGCGATCAGGTCGGCGCGATCCTCAATCTTTTTGAGGCCGGCGAATGCCATCGCGGTCCCGGAAACGAACCCCTTCGGATTGGCCAGGAAGTGGTCCAGGTTCTCATAGGTCCACTTGACGCTGCCGCCCTGTGCGAATTCCTGCATCGCAGCCGAATAACCGAAGCCCTCATGGCTGGCGATTGGGCGATCGACGATCTCCCAGAGATTGGGGCCGACCTTGTTGGCACCGCCGTCATCGACGGTGTGGCAGGCCTGGCAGCGCTTGAAGATGTTCTCGCCCTTGCCTGCATCGGCGGAAGCCAGCAGCGGCGCAATGGACTCTGGCTCTGCCGGTTCGTCGGACGCACCGGCCCCATCGTCCTCAGCCACCTCGATCGCATAGCCCGGTGTGGCCGGCGGAGGCGAGGAGAAGATCGCGTCCGAAAGAATGCTGACCGAGAAGATGACGAAAACGGCGCCAAGTAGCGCGCCGAGGATTTTGTTGAGTTCGAACGAGTTCATACGCCCTGAGGCTCCCTATTCCGGACGCTCGCGGCGGCGAGAAGAACGAAACTTCAGCGCCGTTGTCCCCCGCGTTCGGCCGTTGCCGGTAAAATCGCGCGGAAACTAGGTCTTTTGCTCCGCGCATGCAACACATATAAGGCACTTCCCAGTGAGACTTTTTGCCACTTTAGCGATTCAAGAGAGTTCCCGCCCCGATGTCCAGCCTCATCGTCATTCCCGCGCGCATGGCTTCGACACGTTTGCCCGGCAAACCGATGGCGGACATTGCCGGCCTGCCGATGATCGTTCAGGTGGCACTTCGGGCCTCGGAGAGCGGCGCCGGGCAGGTTGCGGTCGCAACCGATTCGAAAGAGGTGGCCGACGCCGTCGAGAAAGCCGGTTTCACGGCCATCATGACCCGCGCGGACCATCAGTCCGGTTCCGATCGCATCTTTGAGGCTCTGGGCAGCATCGATCCGGATGGTCGCTATGAGAGCATCATCAATCTGCAGGGCGACTTGCCCACCATCGCCCCCGAGGACATCCGCGCCGTCGCCGGCCCGCTGGATGATCCCCGGGTGGACATCGCCACGCTCGGCGTCGAGATCGTGAACGAGGCGGAAAAGACCAATCCGAACGTGGTGAAGATCGTGGGCGCGCCCAGCGATGAGGAACCGTCGCGGTTGCGCGCACTCTATTTTACCCGCGCCACCGCCCCATGGGGCGAAGGGCCGCTCTACCATCATGTCGGTATCTACGCTTATCGTCGCGCCGCGCTGGAGCGTTTCGTCTCCCTTGCGCCATCGGTGCTCGAGCAGCGTGAGCGGCTTGAGCAGTTGCGGGCGCTGGAGGCCGGTATGCGCATCGATGCGCAGATCGTCGCTTCGGTGCCGCTTGGCGTCGATACGCCAGAAGACCTGGAGAAAGCCAGGCAGATACTAGCATTGAAAACGGACACATGATCATGGCAGCCAAGACAAACAAGATCGCCTTTCAGGGCGAACCCGGTGCAAATTCCGATACGGCCTGCCGCAACATGTTTCCCGATATGGAGCCGCTTCCGTGTCCGACCTTTGAAGACTGTTTTACTGCGGTCGAGACCGGCGCCGCCGACCTGGCAATGATCCCCATTGAAAACACCATCGCCGGGCGCGTGGCCGACATCCACCACCTTCTCCCGCGTTCGAAGCTGCACATTGTCGGTGAGTACTTCCTGCCGATCCACTTTCAGCTCATGGTGCTGCCGGGCGTGAAGACCGGGGAAATCAGGACGGTCTACAGCCACATTCATGCGCTCGGCCAGTGCCGCAACATCATCCGCAAGAACCGCTGGAAGGGCACGGTCGCCGGCGATACCGCGGGTGCCGCCCGCCTCGTCGCCGAGATGGGCGAGCGCTCCAACGCCGCGCTGGCGCCCCGGCTTGCCTCAGAGCTCTACGGCCTCGACATCGCCATGGAGAATGTCGAGGACACCGACAACAATGTTACCCGCTTCGTTGTGCTTTCGAAGGAGCAGAAGCTGGCCGCGCGGACCGCGCCGGATCAGTTGATGATGACCACCTTCATCTTCCGGGTGCGCAACGTCCCCGCCGCGCTTTACAAGGCGATGGGCGGCTTTGCCACCAACGGCGTCAACATGACCAAACTGGAAAGCTATCAGCTTGGCGGCAAATTCTTCTCCACCCTGTTTTATGCCGATGTTGAAGGACATCCCGACGACCGCAATGTCGCGCTGGCGCTTGAGGAACTGAGCTTCTTCTCGCGTGAAGTGCGCATTCTTGGTGTCTATGAGGCCCACCCGTTCCGCGCAACGCAGACCGAGGACGACGATTAACCGCCGTCCATCTGGCCTGGATCCGATCCAAGCACCCAGTCGCGGATGAGCCTGTTGGCTATCGCGCCCCGAGGCGGTACGCGATGGCCGTCGGGATGCCTGTCTTCCAGCATCAGGCGCACCTCGTCGCGGGAAAACCAGCGACAATCCTCCAGCTCGTTTTCATCCATGGTGATCGCCTCGCTCTCGGCCTGGCCATAGCAGCCGATCATGAGCGAATAGGGAAACGGCCAGGGCTGGCTCGCATGATAGGCGACTGCGCCGACGGCAATCCCCGCCTCTTCCCGTGTTTCGCGGCGCACCGCAGCCTCGATTGTCTCGCCGGGCTCCACAAAACCGGCAAGGCAGGAAACCATTCCGGGAGCGAAATGTGGGCTGCGGCCCAGCAGGCACTGCTCGCCACGGACAGCGAGCATGATCACCACCGGATCGGTGCGCGGAAAATGATCGCGCCCGCAGGTCGGACAGTGCCGCTTGTAGCCACCATCACGCATCTCTGTTTCATTGCCGCAGCGCCCGCAGAAACGGTGGCTCTCGTGCCAGGCAAGAAGCGCCGCGCCCTGTGCCAGCGCGCCCAGCGCGGTCGGCTCCAGAAGCCCCTGCATGTAGATCGAGCGATAGTCGATGGCCTTGACCGGTGTGGGCAGCGCCTCAATGTCTGCCACTGACGGCACGGCCAGCACGGGTGCTCCGTCCTCATGGCCAAGCAGCACCGCCTGTTTCAGCACTGGCGCAAAGGTCGAGGTTTCGTCCCGGGTGAAATAGGGGTCGAAAGCCCTGTCACCTTCGACACGCAGAATGAGCCGCCCCTGCGCAAACAGCAACAGGCGCGCATCCCGGGCCTTCAGCGCCTGTTCGGCGGCATCGTCGGTGCGGGCTTCGGCCTGCCTGTCGATGCGGTTTCCGGAAAAGGCAACGCGCTGGCTCGCTTCGTCGCGTGCGGTGTCGAAAAATGGAAAGGTCATGAAAGACGATCTGTCGGTTTTCAAGATGGGCTCATAATTTGCCGCGAATCGTCTCGGCGAGCTGGTGTAGGTTTTCACGGCGATAGGGTTCGCGGACACCATATCCCCAGACAGGGCCTGGCCAGCCCGGATCACCCTCGCTCCGCGCAATCACGTGGATGTGCAACTGGCGAACCACATTTCCGAGCGCGGCAGTGTTGATCTTCGTGCAGCCCGTCATATCCTTCAGCATCTGCGCGACCAGATTGGTCTCGAAGCTGACCATCGCCTGATCGAGAGGCGTCAGGTCGTGGATTTCCTCGGAGCCCGGGCGCTGTGGCACAAGGATCAGCCAGGGCCAGCGCCTGTCATCGCAAAGACGCAGTTCGCAAAGCCCGAGCCACATCACATGCAGGCTTTCCGCCTCCAGCCGTGGATCAAGCTCGAAACCCTTTTTTGCGTCTGGCAGCATCAATTGTCCTCAACACCTCGATCAAGGCTAGAGGGAGCAGCCTGTACCTGCAAGCGAATGATTAAGTGTTGTCGCGAAAGCGCATCTCCGCCCCTTGCATTTGTCCTCACAATTTCCGATATGGGGGCCGGGAGGTTGGTGGTGGACGAGCCACTCGCCAACCGGGTCAGGTCCGGAAGGAAGCAGCCCTAACGAGCCAGGCACGGGTCGCCGTGCCAGCCTCCCACCTTCTTCTTGTTTTCCTGGCCGCATTCACCGGATTTCAGCCTTGCCGTCCACATTGTCCATTGACGCAGAACCTTGTCCAAGGGGACACTGCCGGCGTCAGGACAAAACACGGAGCGCAAGAGGGCAATGACCGAGGCCGGCACCAAAGCAAGCGACAGGGCCGGCGGCGCCTACCGGGTTCTTGCCCGCAAATACCGCCCCAGTGATTTCACCGGACTGATCGGCCAGGAGCCGATGGTGCGCACGCTCACCAACGCGTTCAACGCAGGGCGCATAGCGCAGGCATGGATGCTGACCGGCGTGCGTGGTGTCGGCAAGACCACGACGGCGCGCATTCTGGCACGCGCGCTCAACTACAAGACGGACACGATCGACAAGCCGACGGTCGAATTGACCTCGGAAGGCGAGCATTGCCGCGCCATCCTCGAAGGCCGTCACGTGGACGTGGTCGAGATGGATGCCGCCTCGCACACCGGCATCGACGACATACGCGACATCATCGACCAGGTGCGCTACGCGCCGGTTTCCGCGCGCTACAAGGTTTTCATCATCGATGAGGTCCACATGCTCTCCAATCAGGCCTTCAACGGCCTTTTGAAGACGCTTGAGGAGCCGCCGCCGCATGTGAAGTTCATCTTCGCCACCACGGAAATCCGCAAGGTTCCCATCACCATCCTGTCGCGCTGCCAGCGTTTCGATCTGCGTCGCATCGATGCAGCCATGATCAAGGCCGATCTCAGCCGTATTGGCGGGCTGGAGTGCGTGGAGGCAGAGGACGAGGCGCTGGCCATGATCGCGCGCGCCTCGGAAGGTTCGATGCGCGACGCCCAGTCGATCTTCGATCAGGCGATTGCCCATTCCTCCGGCAAGGTCACGGCGCAAACCGTGCGCGACATGCTGGGGCTGGCGGACCGCAGCCGCATTATCGGCCTGTTCGAAGACCTGATGAAGGGCGATGTAGCCGCCGCGCTGGCCGAGTTCCGTGCGCAATACGACGTCGGCGCCGACCCGGCAACGGTGCTCAACGATCTGGCCGAGTTCAATCATCTGGTCACCCGTCTGCGTTTCGTGCCGGAAGCTGCCGAAGACGCAGCACTTTCCGAGGACGAACGCACGCGCGGGCTCGAATTCTCGAAAACACTGTCCGTACGCGTCCTCTCGCGCACATGGCAGATGCTCCTCAAGGGCATTCAGGAGGTACAGTCTTCCGGCCGGCCCATGGCTGCTGGCGAGATGGTGCTGATCCGCATCGCCCATGCCGCCAGCCTTCCGACACTCGATGAGGCGCTGAAGCGGCTCGACGACGTGCCGGCAGGCGCGGGCAACGGGCAGGGCCAGCCTCCGGCGCCCGGCGGGGTTTCACCGTCCGGCAATGGCGGCGGTGGCGCAATGGCATCCGCCGTTGCGACCCAGCATGCGCCGGTTTCCGGTGGCGGTCAGACCATGCGTCTCGTCCAGCCGGAAGCAGCGCCCGTGGCGGTGCAGCCGCCGGTGGTTGCCGAAGAGGCGGTGCCCGATGCGGTCCCGCTCAAATCGCTTGAGGACATCGCCAGACTCGCCGATGCGAAACGCGACATGGCCTTCAAGGTCCTTCTCAAGCGGTGTGTCCGCCTTGTCTCGATTGAGCCGGGTCGCCTCGATATCAGCCTGACCGAGGATGCGCCCAAGACGGTGATGGGTGACCTGACCAATCGGCTGAAGGAGTGGACCGGCCGTCGCTGGATCGTCTCGCTGTCGAGCGAGGCTGGCGGGCCGACGCTCGCCGAGCAGGAGGAGGGCCGCCGCGAGAGCGCGATCGCCGACGCGAAGGCCGACCCGGCGGTCGCGGCCATTCTCGACCGCTTCCCCGGCGCGAAGATCATCGACATCCGCATCCCGGATGCAACCGACCCTGATGCGGTCGAAGAGACAGCCGACGCAATTGATCCGGTCGATCCGGACGATGATGACGACGACGATTTCTAAGTGAACTGGAGACCACAATGCGCGATCTGATGGGCCTTATGGGCAAGGCCAAGGAAATGCAGGCCAAGTTTCAGGCCATGCAGGAAGAAATGGCCGAGATGGAAATCGAGGGCCAGGCCGGTGGCGGCACGGTCAAGGTGACGCTGAGCGGCAAATCCGAGATGAAGGCGTTGAAGATCGACCCCTCGCTCTTCAAGGAGGACGATGTGGAAATCCTCGAAGACCTGATCCTCGCCGCGCACAATGACGCGAAATCGAAGCTCGAGGCAGCGATTCAGGAAAAGACCCAGGAAATGACCGCCGGCCTGCCGATCCCGCCCGGCATGAAGCTGCCTTTCTAGTGGAATAAGGGTAAGGCCAGTCCTGTACTGGCCATGCGTGGGCGGAGCAGCCATGTCCAAATCCATCGCCGGACCGGAAATCGAGCGTCTCATCCAGCTCCTGGCCCGTGTGCCGGGGCTCGGGCCGCGCTCGGCCCGGCGCGCGGCACTTCATCTGATCAAGAAGAAAGATCAGCTCTTCGCTCCGCTCACAGCGGCCATGGCCGAGGCCGTTGACAAGGTGCGGGTCTGCTCGACCTGCGGCAATGTCGACACCAGCGATCCCTGCACGCTGTGCACCGATCCGCGCCGCGACGGCACCACCATTATCGTGGTGGAGGATGTGTCCGATCTCTGGGCGCTGGAGCGCGCCGGCGCGATGAATGCGCGCTATCACGTTCTCGGCGGCACGCTCTCGCCGCTCGATGGGGTCGGACCCGACGATCTCAACATCAAGAGGCTGGTTGGGCGGGTGGCCGAAGGCGGCGTGTCGGAGTTGATCCTCGCCGTCAACGCCACGGTGGAGGGGCAGACCACAGCCCATTACATCACCGATCAGGTGGCCGGCATGGAGGTGAAGGTCACGCGCCTTGCCCATGGCGTGCCGGTGGGCGGTGAGCTCGACTATCTGGATGAGGGAACGCTTTCGGCAGCGTTGAAGTCGCGCACGAGCTTTTGAACAGCGGGAGAAACGCCTTGAGCCTTCGCAACCAGAGTCTTCGCAACTCGATCCGGCTGATTGCAGCCCTTTGCGTCTTGCTTGTGGCGGGTGCCGCGTCGGCGCAGTCCATCGAGGCGCAGTTCCGCGACTGGCTCGCACGAGACCTCTGGCCGGAAGCGCAGCGTCGCGGCATTTCCTCCGCCACCTTCAACGACGCCTTCGCCAGTGTCTCGCCCAATCTGAAGCTGCCAGATCTCGTTCTGCCGGGAGAGAGCAAACCGCGCAGTGACAGGCAGCACCAGGCCGAATTCCGCGCCCCGTCCGCCTATTTCCAGCACATCGGTGGTGTCGTTTCAGGCGGCCGCTCCCGCGCCGGTCAGCTTTCGGGCGTCCTTTCTGCAATCGAAAAGCGCTATGGCGTCTCGCGCGGCATCCTGCTCGCCATCTGGGGCCGTGAATCCGGCTTCGGACGCGCAAAAATCCCCCATGACGCCTTTGAGGTACTCGGCACCAAGGCCTTCCTTGCCACACGAAAAGAGATGTTCCGGGAAGAGGTTCTGTCGGCACTCGAGATGGTGGAGCGCCGGGGCGTTTCGCCGCGCGCCATGCGCTCTTCCTGGGCTGGCGCGATGGGCCAGCCTCAGTTCATGCCCAGTTCCTATCTGAAATACGCCGTCGATGGCGATGGCGACGGCACCGCCGACATCTGGAAATCAGAGGCCGACACGCTGGCTTCCATCGCCAATTACCTGGCGCAGCATGGCTGGGTGCGCGGGCGCGACTGGGGGTTTGAAGTCACGGTTCCGCAATCCGTGTCCTGTGCGCTTGAGGGCCCTGATCGTGGAAAACGCATAGCAGACTGGCAGGCGCTCGGCATTCGCCGGGTCGGCGGCAAGGCGTTTCCCGAGCATGAGCTGCGCGGCGAGGGCTATCTGATGATGCCCGCAGGCCGCTTCGGCCCCGCTTTCATCGTCACGCCGAACTTCTACCGCCTCAAGGACTATAACGAGAGCGATCTTTACGCGCTGTTCGTCGGCCATGCGGGCGACCGCATCATGTATGGCAACAGTGAATTTTCCGGCTCCTGGGACCGCGTCGGCGGCTTCGATCGTGGCGATGTCGCGGCCATGCAGCGCGGGCTCGAAAGGCTTGGTTATGATGTCGGCGGCGCTGACGGTCTCGTCGGGTTCAAGACCCGGCGCTCCATCGGCGACTGGCAGCAGAAGAACGGCATCGCGCCCACCTGCTTCCCCGCCGGCGATACGATCCGGCGTCTGCGCTAGGGTCAGGACCCATTAATATGGCCGCAATGGCGATCGATAGACCAAGAGATGCAAGGAGAAGCCCGCAGAGCGGGGTCTTCCCCCCGGTCAAGGGGTTTGACGCAGCAGGTCGCCGGTCTATCGAACGTCCTTCGGATCGGCCTGATTTGTACGGCTTACTTTGTCGCAAGACCTTGAAAGACATGAAGTCTTCCTGCGGCCTTGCTTCGCGTATCCGCACAAATCAGGCCGACCATTGCGGCCATATTAATGGGTCCTGACCCTAGGCAGCAGGCAGTCGCGTGATCGTCACGGTATAGGCTGGAAGCCGCCCGAAAATCGGCTAATCTGCTTCGGGGCAAGGTGCGGAACCTCATGCCTGCATTCGAGAGAGGGAAAGACCGGTGATCATTGCAAAACTCATGTCCCGTTTCGCCGCGCTTGCCGGTGGGGCGATCATTCTGGCCAGTTGCACCGTTGTCGTGGAGGAAGGGCCGAACCGTCCGCGTCCGCCACGGCCGGATCGCCCGCAGATGTGCACGATGGAATACAACCCCGTCTGCGCGCGACGCGGCGGCGAGCAACGCACGTTCGGCAATGCCTGTTCGGCACGCGCGCAGGGCTTCAGGATCGTGCGACCGGGAACCTGTCGGCCTCAGTCCAGCCGGCCCGAGCGTCCGCAGATCTGCACCCGTGAATACCGCCCTGTCTGCGCGCGCAGGGGTGGTCAGCGCCGCACGTTCGGCAATGCATGCACGGCGCGCGCAGCCGGCTTCCGGGTCGTTCGCCCCGGAGAGTGCTGAGAGAGTGTGCTAAACGCTCTGGCCGCGTCGCTCCTCCAGAATGGCGAGCAGCGAGCGGCCGGCATCCAGAATATGGGCGCGGGTGAGGCTGGCCGCTTCATCCGCGTCGCCTCTTTCGCAGGCGTCAAGGATGCTGAGATGTTCCCGGTGGGCGCGCTTTTTGCCATCCGTCAGGGTGAGCTGCGCACGCAGATAGCGGTCGACCCGGTCGAGTGACGAGCGGATGATCTGCAGATGATAGGGGCGGTCAGCCGCTTCATAGAGGCCATAGTGGAATTTTCGGTTCGCCTCGCCCCAGCCGCCCGGGTCCGAGGCGGCGGCAAAAGCCTCGAGGTTCGTGCGGGCGGCATCCAGTTGTTTCCGCGTGAGCGCCGGCACGGCAAGCCGGATAACTTCGCTCTCCAGCAGGGCGCGAAACTCGAAAATCTCCTCGATCTCCACAGCGGAAAGGGCTGCCACAACCGTGCCCCGGTAGCGCTGGGTGGTCACGAGCCCGTCCTGTTCCAGCCGCTGCAATGCCTCTCGCACGGGAATGCGGCTGGTGTTGAACATCTGAGCGATATGGTCCTGCCGCAGGTGTTCGCCTTCCGCCAGTTCGCCCTCGATGATGGCCTTGCGCAGGGCTTCGAACACCAGGTCGGTCGCCGAGGCTGTCTGTCTTACATCAATGGCTTCCAGCTTCATTTCCTGAATCCCGCCTGCGGCCCCGCTGACATGCCTGCGCTGTACCTGCGCTCCTGCCACATCGAATGAGTTTCATTTTACAATTGTATATTGGATCCAATCTGAGTTAAAGACTCTTCCGCAATGTTTGGTGAGCCGCTTGTGGGAGCAGGGCGCTTTCCAGCGTCGATCAGCGCATCATGTGCAAATGGCAGGCTGGCATAACGAACCATCGCATGACTGGCAGACCGCGTCTGCGCTAGGCTGCCGGCCGAACTGAAACTGGCCAACAAACTGAAACTGATAGAATTCGGGGGTATTCCACCAATGGCGCTCAGCGAGACAGGCACCAACCATTTCAAGAACTACATTGCCGGCGAATGGATCGAGGGCGACAGTCAGGTTGAAAACATCAACCCGTCCGACACGCGCGATGTCGTTGGTTTGGCAGCGCGCTCCGGCGGGGCCGATCTCGATCGCGCCATCGACGCGGCGCATGATGCGGCGCCGGGCTGGGCGCGGTCTACCCCGCAGCAGCGCTATGACATTCTCGATGCCGTCGGCAATGAGATCATCGCCCGCAAAGACGAGCTTGGCCGTCTGCTTTCGCGCGAGGAAGGCAAGACACTGGCGGAAGGCATCGGCGAGGTGGTGCGTGCCGGTCAGGTGTTCAAGTTCTTCGCAGGAGAGGCCGTGCGCCTGCCGGGAGAGCGTCTCGATTCCATCCGCCCCGGCGTTGAGGTGGATATGCGCCGCGAGCCCATGGGCGTTATCGGTATGATCACCCCGTGGAACTTCCCCATCGCCATCCCGGCGTGGAAGATCGCGCCGGCGCTCGCCTATGGCAATGCGGTCGTGCTGAAGCCGGCCGAACTCGTGCCGGGTTCCGCCTGGGCGCTGGCGGAAATCCTTTCGCGCTCCGGTCTGCCGGAAGGCGTGTTCAATCTGGTTGCGGGCCGCGGTTCCGAGCTTGGCCCGCGCATGATCGAAAACCCGAAGGTCCGCGCAATTTCCTTCACCGGTTCCGTACCCACGGGCCGCGGCATTGCGGCAGCCTGTGGCGAGCACCTGAAAAAGGTGCAGCTTGAAATGGGTGGCAAGAACCCGCTTGTGGTTCTGGACGATGCCGATCTCGACGTGGCAGTCGGCGCCGCGCTCAACGGCGCATTCTTCTCCACCGGCCAGCGCTGCACCGCGTCCAGCCGTCTCGTCGTGTCCGAAGGCATTCACGACCGTTTCGTTTCCGCACTCACCGAAAAGCTCAGGACCCTCGTCGTCGGCGATGCGCTCGACCCCAAAACCCAGATGGGCCCGGTGGTGGACGAAAAGCAGCTCGAGCAGGATCTGTCCTATGTCGAGATCGCCGGCCAGGAGGGCGGAAAGCTCGCCATCGGCGGCGAGCGCCTGACGCTGGAGAAGCCCGGCTTCTACATGGCGCCTGCGCTCTTCACCGAGACCAGCAACGACATGCGCATCAATCGCGAGGAGGTCTTCGGGCCTGTCGCCAGCGTCATCCGCGTCAAGGATTACGAGGAGGCGCTGCACGTCGCCAACGACACGAGCTTCGGCCTCTCCTCGGGCATCTGCACCACCTCGCTCAAATATGCGAGCGACTTCAAGCAGAAGTCGGAGGCCGGCATGGTCATGGTCAACCTGCCCACCGCCGGTGTCGACTACAACGTGCCTTTCGGCGGCACGAAGGGCTCGAGCTTCGGTTCGCGCGAGCAGGGACGCTACGCCGTCGAATTCTACACGACGGTGAAAACGGCCTACACGCAGCCCTGATCGGCGGGAGGGGAGGATGGGCAAAGCCCGTTCGCAGGGAAACGCCGATGTCGCCATCATAGGCGGCGGCATCATCGGCATAGCCACCGCATTCCGCCTTGCTGAGGCGGGCCGGCATGTCACGCTCATCGAGCGCGATGCGCCGGCCAACGCCGCGAGCCGGGGCAATGCCGGCGCATTCGCCTTTCCTTCCATCCTTCCGCTGGCGTCACCCGGCATTCTCTTCAAGGCGCCCAAATGGCTGTTCGATCCGCTGGGGCCGCTCTCTATACCGCCGGCGCAGTTCCCGTCGGTTCTGCCCTGGCTTCTGCGCTTCTTCCGAGCCTCCATGCCAGACCGCATCGAGGCCAGCACGGCGGCGCAGGCGGCGTTGAACAGGCTCTCCGAAACCGAAACGGCAACCCTCACGAAAGAAGCCGGGCTCGACCATCTGGTGCGCCATGATGGCGCTCTGGAGCTATATGAGAGCGAGGCCGCATGGCGCGCCTCGCTGAAAAGCTGGGAGCGCTGTGAGAAGGCCGGCGTCGAGGTGGAGCATGTGGAAGGCACGCGCCTTGCCGCGTTGCAGCCGGGCCTTTCTCCACGGCTGGTGAAGGGCGTGTTTCTGCCGCAATGGAAAACGGTCAGCGACCCGCGCGACTATGCGCTTGCCCTGCTGGAAGCCGCCCGGGCGCGGGGTGTCGAGCTGATCGAAGGTACCGTTTCGCGCCTCTCGCCCGGCGCAGAGGGTGTAAACGTCACCCTTGAGGATGGTCGAACCCTCAAGGCAGGCCATGCCGTTCTCGCCGCCGGGCCGTGGTCGAACAGGCTCACCGCGACGCTGGGCGAGAGGATGCCCCTTACACCCGAACGCGGCTACAACACCACGCTGCCACCCGGCAGTTTCGATCTGAAACGGCAGGTCATCTTTCCCGCGCACGGTTTTGTCGTCACACCGCTTGCCACCGGCATTCGCGTTGGCGGCGCGTCCGAGCTTGCCGGCTTCGATGCCCCGGTCAATTTCAGGCGCGCACGGCACATGCTCGACAAGGCCGCTGGTTTCCTGCCGGGGCTAAAGCGCGAGGGCGGAACGGAGTGGATGGGCTCGCGCCCCTCAATGCCCGATTCGCTTCCGGTCATCGGGCGGGCCTCCTCCAGCCCCCGCATCCTCTATGCCTTCGGTCACGGTCATCTGGGGCTCACCCAGTCGGCCGCCACGGCTCGGCTCGTGGCCGATCTGATCCTCGAGCGAACCCCACCCATCGACATATCGCCCTTCCGGCCCGGCCGGTTTTGACAGGAAAACACCATGGCGGTCAGCACATTCACCTGCATCGACGGACACACCTGCGGAAACCCCGTGCGGGTGGTGGCCGGCGGCGGTCCGCAGCTCCAGGGCTCCACCATGCTGGAGCGTCGCGCGCACTTTCTCGCCGAATATGACTGGATTCGCACCGGCCTGATGTTCGAGCCGCGCGGCCACGACATGATGTCCGGCTCCATTCTCTATCCGCCCACGCGCGAGGATTGCGACATCGGGATTCTCTTCATCGAAACGTCGGGCTGCCTGCCCATGTGCGGGCATGGCACGATTGGCACCATCACCATCGGCATCGAAAACGGCCTCATCCGTCCGCGCGAGCCCGGGGTGGTGCGTCTCGACACGCCCGCGGGTCTCGTCGTCGCGGAATATGAGCAGAACGATCGTTTTGTCGAAAAGGTGCGCCTCACCAATGTGCCGGCCTTCGTTCATGCGACCGGGCTGACCGCGGAGGTCGAGGGGCTTGGCGAAATCACGGTCGATGTCGCCTATGGCGGCAATTTCTACGCCATTGTCGAGCCGCAGGCGGCCTTCGAGGATATGGCGAACCACACGGCGGGCGAGCTCATTGGCTGGAGCCCGAAACTGCGCGCTGCCCTCAACGCGAAATACGATTTCGTCCACCCTGAAAAGCCCGACATCAAGGGCCTGAGCCACATTCTGTGGACCGGCAAACCCACCCGGCCCGAAGCGCACGCCCGCAATGCGGTGTTCTATGGCGACAAGGCAATCGACCGCTCGCCCTGCGGCACCGGCACCTCGGCGCGCATGGCGCACTGGCATGCGAAGGGGCTCCTGAAACCCGGCGACGATTTCGTCCACGAAAGCATCATCGGCTCCATGTTCGAGGGCCGTGTGGAGGCCGAAACGCAGGTTGCAGGCAAACCCGCCATCGTGCCCTCGGTCGCCGGCTGGGCGCGCGTCACGGGCTACAACACGATCATGATCGACGACCGCGATCCCTATGCCCACGGCTTTGTTGTCGTTTGAGGAGAGACCATGAAAATCACAGCTATCCGCGCCTATCAGGTCGACCTGCCGCTAAAGGAAGGGCGCTATTCATGGTCGAACGGAAACTTCGTCGAGGTCTTCGATTCCACCGTCGTCGCCATCGAGACGGATGAAGGCCTTACCGGCTATGCCGAATGCTGCCCGCTGGGTTCGGCCTATCTGCCATCCTATGCGCGCGGTGTCCGGGCCGGGCTTGAGGAAATCGCGCCAAAGCTGATCGGCCTCGATCCCACCAATCTCGGTCTCGTTAACCGCGCCATGGATGCCGCGCTCAACGGGCACCCCTATGTGAAAGCGCCGCTCGACATCGCCTGCTGGGATCTTCTCGGCAAGGCAAGCGGCCTGCCGCTGGTCGCGCTTCTTGGCGGCAGCGCGCAGGACGAGGTGCGCCTCTACCGCGCCATCTCGCAGGAAGACCCGGATCAGATGGCGAAGAAGATCGCCGGCTACAAGGCCGAGGGCTACACCAAATTCCAGCTCAAGGTCGGCGGCAATGCGGATGACGACATCGCCCGCATCCGCGCCTGCCGCGAAATCCTCGACGAGACGGACATTCTCGTGGCCGACGCCAACACCGGCTGGACCCGCCACGAGGCAGCACGTGTGGTCGATGCGGTGGCCGATCTCGATGTCTATATCGAGCAGCCATGCGCCACCTATGACGAGTGCCTGTCGATCCGCCGCCGCACGGCAAAGCCTTTCGTCATGGATGAAAACATCACCGGTCTGGATATGCTCGTGCGCGGTCTGGCCGACGACGCATTCGACGTCATCAACCTGAAAATCTCCAAGGTCGGCGGTCTGTCGAAGGCGCGCACCATGCGCGACGTGTGTCTCGCACATGGCATCCCCATGACCATCGAAGACACATGGGGCGGCGACATCGTTACCGCCGCGATTGCCCATCTGGCGCAGTCGACGCCGTCCGATTTCGTCTTCTCGGCAACGGATTTCAATTCCTACGGCACCAAAACCATCGCCGCCAACGCGCCGAAACGCGTCAATGGCGGCATGAAGGCACCGTCCAGGCCGGGCCTTGGCATCGAGCCCGATTTCGAAGCGCTCGGTGCGCCGGTCCTGTCGTTTGACAAAGGCGCTTGAGCCATGCGCTCCAGCCGGGCCATCCACATTGTCTCCTGCCATGCCGAGGGCGAAGTGGGCGACGTCATTGTCGGCGGTGTGCTCCCGCCTCCCGGGGATACGCTGTGGGAGCAGCGCAATTTCATCGCCAGCGACGAAAACCTGCGCAATTTCGTGCTCAATGAGCCGCGCGGCGGCGTCTTCCGCCATGTCAATCTACTGGTCCCGCCCAAAAACCCGGCAGCCGATATGGGTTTCATCATCATGGAGCCGGAAGACACGCCGCCCATGTCGGGCTCCAACTCCATCTGCGTCGCCACTGTGCTTCTAGACACGGGCATCGTGCCCATGGTCGAGCCCGAGACGAAACTTGTTCTGGAAGCGCCGGGCGGTCTCGTTCAGGTTGTCGCCGAATGCCGCAACGGCAAGGCTGAGCGCATCCGCGTCACGAATGTACCGTCATTCGCCGACCGTCTCGACGCATCCCTTGAGGTCGCGGGGCTGGGCACGCTCACGGTCGATACCGCCTATGGCGGCGACAGTTTCGTCATCGCCGATGCCGCTGCGCTCGGCTTTTCCGTCACGCCGGACGAAGCCCGCGATCTGGCTGAAACCGGTGCGAAGATCACACGGGCGGCAAATGAGCAGCTTGGCTTCTCCCATCCCGAAAACCCGGAATGGGATCACATCTCCTTCTGCCAGCTCGCCCTGCCGGTGGAAGAAACTGCGGAAGGCCTTGTTGGGCGCAACACGGTCGTCATTCGCCCGGCGAAACTCGACCGCTCACCCACCGGCACCGGCTGTTCCGCACGCATGGCCGTGCTCCATGCGCGCGGGCGCATGAAGGTGGGAGACCGTTTCACGGGCGTGTCGGTCCTGGGCTCGCGTTTCGAATGCCGCATCACGGCTGAAACCCGGGCAGGAGGCAAGCCGGCTATCATACCGGAAATCGCGGGGCGAGGCTGGGTCACTGGCACGCATCAGCTCATGCTCGACCCCTCCGATCCCTGGCCGCAGGGATACAGGATTTCAGACACCTGGATCGATATATAAGATTTTAGGAAAAATTTACCCTGTTGCTCAAATGTGGCCGAAGTGCCTCATTTCTCGGAACAAATCCACATCTGGCGGTTTAACTCCCTGAGTGCGACTTGAAACCATAGAGCAAGGACAATGACGCAACACATCAAACGACAGGAGCGCCGGGGCGAAGCAAATCGCGCTGACACTGCGCGCAGTGTCAGAAAGCGTCTTGGCCAGCCTGAAAATACGCGGTTTCTGAACCAGATGCCGCATTTTTCACTGGATACCGATATGCCGGAAGAGTTTCATGACCTTCTGGGCAAACTCGATGAAGCCGAGCGCCGCGCAGGCTGATCCATTTCCATACCGAACCCGTGAATCAAAACAGGGACGGGGCCTGAGCCGCGCCGTCCCTGTTTCGAAATCCGGTAAAGCCAGGCAAGGCCTGGTCGTCAGCCCTCAGGCTGCGCGGCGCTTCTTCGGCAGAAGGCCTTCGCGCTGGGCCTGCTTGCGGGCCAGCTTGCGTGCGCGACGGACAGCTTCGGCACGCTGACGTGCGCGCTTCTCCGACGGCTTTTCATAAGAACGGCGGGCTTTCATTTCCCGGAAAACACCCTCGCGCTGCATCTTCTTCTTGAGCACTTTGAGGGCCTGATCGACATTGTTGTCGCGAACGATAACCTGCAATGGACTTCCTTCTTCAGTTGGCGTTTCAGTGGTTGAGCATGGCCAATGCGCTGGAAAGCGCGAAGAGCAGCTCTCGGTCAATCTTATTCCACATCGGTGCAAGGGCCTGGCATCAGCCGGCGCAGAGATGCAAAAGCGCCCAGCAAAGGGGCGACTCAAGATGGGCGCACCATAACAGAAGTTGTGCGGAATGCACCCCTTGGCAGAGATATAGGTCAAAACCGGCGGATTTCGAGATGAAATGACGCAGAAAGACGCCGGAATCCCGCCTTTTCGTAAAAAACTCCCGGAAAATCAGGCCGAAACACGCCGCCAGGCATAGGACCCCGGCGCGGCGGCCGCTTTCGCTGCCGGCTGATAGTAGAGCGGAATGCCCGCTTCCTTTCCGGCTTCAAGCTGGCTGATCGTGTACCGGTTGACGATCTCGAGCGTGGAAAATCCGACCCGGACCATATGCGCCACCTGGTCGATCAGCACGTCGCCCGTGGCGCGGATCTCGCCGCGATATCCGTGGCGCGTGCGCAGGAGTTCCGCCTTGGAATAGCTGCGCCCGTCGTTGAAAGCGGGGAAGGCGAGCGCCACCAGTGGCAGATGTCTGAGATGCGGCAACAGCGCGTCGAGCGCATCGCCCGGTTGAAGCTCGACGCCAATGCGCTCCGCAGCGCCTTCGCGCACCTCATCGTCGAGTTCGAGAAAAATCGCGAGCGGCAGGATCACATGTCCGCCGTCGTTGAGCGCGGCGGCGTCCTCGGCCTTCTGCCAGTGATTTTCCCGGAAACCCTCCGGCGACCAGAGGCGGATGTCTGAATTGCTCATGAAAAACTCCTATCCCGAAGCCGAAGGGAGCGCAGCTTCAAGGCCGGGCAGATGGATGCCGCATTCGGTCTTCGCCTGTCCGGCCCAGCGGCCCGAACGCGGGTCTTCGCCTGGCTTCACCGGGCTTGTGCAGGGAAAGCACCCGATCGACAGATAGCCGAACGCCACCAGCGGGTTCTGCCGCAGATCGTGCCGGCGCATATAGTCGGCCTGATCCTCGGTCGTCCACCGTGCCAGCGGATTGACGCGGATGCGCGGGCCGACCGCCTCGAACACCGGCATCTCCGCCCGTGTCGACGCCTGCCCGCGCTTGCGGCCGGTAAACCACGCGCGGTAAGGCGCGACGGCGCGCGCCATGGGCTCCACTTTGCGGATCGCGCAGCACCGGTCCGTGTCGCTCTGGTGCAGGATGCCGTCGGGATCGTCGGCGGTGAGCGCATCGTCCAGGGGCTTCACGATCACGATATTGGTCAGACCCAGATCTTCCGCGAGCTGATCGCGATATTGCAGCGTCTCGCCAAAGTGCTGGCCGGTGTCGAGAAAGGTGACCGGCAGACCGGGCTCCGCTTCGGCGATCAAGTGCAGAAGCGCCGCCGAATCCGCCCCGAACGAGGACGTCGCCGCAATGCCGCCGGCACCGTCGAAGAGATCGATCGCCACGGCGATGATCTCCTCCGCCGGCAGATGCCCGTAGCGCAGGTTCAGCACATCCGCGAGTTCGTTCGCATCGCCGCTGGCGGCGAAATCGCGATCAGGCTGCCTTGGCTTCGTGGCCATAAAGCGCCTCCTTGAATGGTGCGGGGCCAAGCCTGCGATAGGCGTCGAGAAAGCTCTCGTCGCGGCTTTCGCGTTTGGCGAGATAGGTGTCGACAATGGTCTCCACTGCGTCTGTGATTTCGTCGGGTGCAAAGCCGCGCCCGATGATCTCGCCAATGGTCGAGCCTTCGCGCGCCGAACCGCCCAGCGTCACCTGATAGAGCTCGGCGCCCTTCTTCTCGACACCCAGAATGCCGATATGGCCCACATGATGATGGCCGCAGGCATTGATGCAACCGGAAATCTTGATCTGCAGATCGCCGATTTCGTCCTGCCGGGCCTGTGTGGCAAAGCGCTCAGAAATCTCCTGCGCCACCGGAATGGAGCGGGCATTGGCAAGCGCGCAATAGTCCAGGCCGGGGCAGGCGATGATGTCGGTGATGAGGCCGGCATTGGAGGTCGCAAGCCCGATCTCGACGAGCGCCGCATGCACCGCCGGCAGGTCCGCGCGCGCCACATGCGGCAGGATCAGGTTCTGCTCATGGCTGACGCGGATTTCGTCATTGCCATACTGCTCTGCAAGGTCGGCAATCGCGTCCATCTGTGCATCTGTCGCATCGCCCGGCACCTCGCCGATGCCCTTCAGCGACACGGTCACGGAGGCATAGTCGGGGTTGCGATGCGTATGCGCATTGCGGCGCAGCCAGTCGGCGAAACCCGGATTGGCCTTCACCGCCCTGCTCACCGCCGCGTCGCCTTCCGGACGCGCCTTCAGCTTCGGCGGTGCGAAGTAGGCTTCGATGGCGCGAATGTCGGCCTCGGGCAGTTTCAGTTCGCTTTCCTTCAGCGCGAGAAACTCCTTCTCCACCTGCGCCTTCAGCTCTTCCGTGCCGGTCTCGTGCACCAGGATTTTGATGCGCGCCTTGTACTTGTTGTCGCGGCGTCCGCTCAGATTGTAGACGCGCAGGATCGCCGTCACATAGGAGAGCAGGTCGCGTTCGGGCAGGAAATCGCGGATCTTCTTGGCCACCATGGGTGTGCGGCCCAGGCCGCCGCCGACAAACACGGCAAAGCCGAGCTCGCCTCTGTCATTCTTCTTCAGATGCAGGCCGATATCGTGCACCTCGATGGCTGCGCGGTCGCGCGCCGCACCCGTCACGGCAATCTTGAACTTGCGCGGCAGATAGGAAAATTCCGGATGCAGCGACGACCATTGCCGCAGGATTTCGGCATAGGGGCGGGGGTCCGCCACTTCATCGGCCGCCGCGCCTGCAAAGTGGTCTGCCGTCACATTGCGGATGCAGTTTCCGGAGGTCTGGATGGCGTGCATCTCCACTTCCGCAAGCTCTTCGAGCACACGCGGAATGTCGACCAGCTTCGGCCAGTGAAACTGCAGGTTCTGGCGCGTGGTGAAATGGCCATAGCCCTTGTCATAGGTGCGTGCGATATGCGCCAGCTTCCGCATCTGGCGCGGCGAGAGGGAGCCATAGGGAATGGCGATCCGCAGCATATAGGCGTGCAGTTGCAGATAAACGCCGTTCATCAGCCGGAGCGGCTTGAACTGGTCTTCCGTCAACTCACCCGATAGGCGGCGCTCCACCTGGTCGCTGAACTCCGCAACGCGGGCTTTCACGAAGGCTTGGTCGAATTCGTCGTAACGATACATGGGGCGTGACCTGGCTTTAGGCGGCGCTGAGCGCGGCGTTCCGCGCCTGCTTGCCGATCTCGGGGTGAATGGAAGGGCCGCCGGCGCGGATGCGCTCGCGCAGACGTCTGGGGAGGATGCGGCCTTCCACGATCTCCACGTCGACCAGCGAAACATCGATCACGATGTTGGCGGCAAGAGCGAGGTTCCCGGCAGCGGCAATGCGTGCCTCATCCTCGGGATCCCTGGCCACATGGGCGGCATCGATCGTGTCGACCCAGCGGTCGCCGGCTCCCAGCCACACGGTTTCACCATCGGTCAGGCGATTGGCGGCTACAATCTTCATTACGCGCGCTCCAACTGGTGCTTGTGGGTTGCGAGCGCTTCCGAGCGCTCGAAATTCGCGCCAGCCACTGCGTCGCCGATCAGCGTCATCACGGGGCCGGTCAGTTCGTTGCGGTCGGCAAGCGAGGGCAGGTCGCTCAGCGTTCCATGCAGCAGGCGTTTGTCGTCGCGGCTGGCATTCTCGATCACGGCCACGGCCGTGTCAGGCGAAAGACCGGCCTCGACGAGACGCCCGGCCACATCGGCAGCCACCGAGCGCCCCATATAGACGGCGATCGTCGCGCCGGAGACGGCAAGGCTCGCCCAGTCGGGCAGGGTGCGGCCCTTCAGGTCGTGTCCGGTGGTGAACACGATGGAGGAGGCAATGCCGCGCAGCGTCAGCGGCAGTTCGAAATCGGCGGCGGCGGCGAAGGCGGCTGTCACGCCGGGCACAACTTCATAGGAGACGCCCGCTTCGCGGAGTGCCGCCATCTCCTCACCCGCGCGCCCGAAGATCAGCGGATCGCCGGATTTCAACCGTACAACGCGCTTGCCCGCGCGTCCCAGCGCCACGAGCAGATTGTTGATCTCCTCCTGGCTCTTGGAGTGGCAGCCCTTGCGCTTGCCGACGGAGATGCGCTCTGCATCGCGCCGGCCCATGGCCACCACGGCCTCCGGCACCAGTGCATCGTAGACGATGACATCGGCCTCCATCAAAAGGCGCTGCGCGCGCAGTGTCAGAAGGTCTTCCGCGCCGGGGCCTGCGCCCACCAGCGCGATGTGGCCGGGAATGTCCTCACCGGCGGCAAGAAGGCTGGAGGCGCTGCGGCGGGCGGCGGCCACGTCGCCGCGCTCGACCGCGCGTGCCGTATCGCCCGTGAAAAAGGCTTTCCAGAAGCGTCGGCGGGCGAGCCCGCGCGGCACCAGCCGGTCCACCGCGTCGCGGTACTGGGTGGCGAGATGGGCGAGTGTGCCGAGCGACGGGGAGAGCATCTGGTCGACGCGCGCCCGCACCATCTGCGCCAGGACGGGGCCGGCCCCCTCGGTTCCAATGGCAACCGCAAGCGGAGCCCGGTTCACGAGAGCCGGCGTGTAGAAATCGCAAAGCTCGGGCCGGTCCACTGCGTTGACGGGAATGGAGCGAGCCCGCGCATCCGCGACAATGACGCGATCCTGCGCCTCGTTATCGGTCGCGGCAAAGACCAGCGCTGCATTCTCGATATAGCGCGGCGCGTAGGGCGCCCTGATCAAGCGGGCGTCATTGGTCTCGGCCCAGTCGGCAAGCGTCTTTTCAGGCGCATCGGCAACAAGCGTCAGCGTCGCGCTCGACTGGCTGAGAAGCCGCGCCTTGGCGAGCGCCTCGTCGCCATTGCCGACAATGACAACCGAACGGTTCTCCACCCGCATGAACACGGGGAAAGCGGCAAGCTTCTGAGTGTCTGTCGCCATGGTTCGCGAGCCTTCGTGAAAGATGCCCGGAATAATGGCGGTTTGCACCATTACCTGAGAAGAAACACACTCGCCGTCGCGCGTATGCGACAAGATTGCTTTTTCGCCGCACCGCTTTTCGGCAGGAAATCCTTCCCCGTCCTTTCCTGGATACCCATATCCGTCGTGTGGAACGGGAAGCGGCAGGCTGCGTTTCCCCAAAACCACGGAAAGAATGGAGATCGATATGGCTGAGTTCCGGCTTGTACACGATGCATGGGTTGTCGTTGCCGATGGCGAGAAGGCACTGTTCCTGCGCAATGAAGGCGATGCGACCTACCCCAATCTTCAGGTGGTGCGTACGATCCACGAGGAAAATCCGCCGAGCCGCGAGCAGGGCACGGACAGGCCGGGACGCTTCAATGATGGTCACGGCGCGCACCGCAGCGCCGTGGATGAGACGGACTGGCACCGCATCGAAAAGGAGCGTTTTGCCGGTGACGTTGCCGAGCGCCTTTACAAGCTCGCCCACAAGGGAAAATTCAGCAAGCTGGTCCTCGTCGCCCCGCCGCTGGTACTGGGCGAATTGCGCAAGGAAATGCACAAGGAAGTGGAAGACAGGGTGATCGGCGAGGTCGCCAAGACGCTCACCAATCACACGATCGGCGATATCGAGAAGGTGCTGATGCAGTAGGTATGGGCGGGTATCGGCGCCGGCGCCGGCGCCAGACACCACGCCGCTGCCTCAGACGTGCTGCCCGCCATTGATGTGGATCTCGGATCCCGACACATAGGACGACTGATCCGAACACAGGAAATAGATCGTATTGGCCACCTCCGATGTCTGCCCCAGCCGGCGCAGCGGGATGGTCTCGACGATCTTTTCCGTGCCGGGGGAAAGGATGGAGGTTTCGATTTCGCCCGGCGCGATGGCGTTGACGCGGATGCCGTGCGGGCCGAAATCGGCAGCCATCTCGCGCGTAAGCGCCACGAGCGCGGCTTTCGAGGTCGCATAGGCCGTTCCCGCAAAGGGATGCACCCGGCTGCCGACAATGGACGTGACATTGACGATCGAGCCCCTGGCGTTGCCCAGTTCCCTGAAGAGCCCGCGCGCCAGCATGATGGGCGCGAAGAAGTTGACCTGAAAAACATCGCGCCAGACATGCATCGGCGTTTCGATGGAATTCATGCGTTTGCCGCCTTCGAGCTTGGGCGAAATGGCGGCGTTGTTGACCAGTGCGTCGAGCCGCCCTCCATTGGCCTCCAGCCGGTGGCGGATTTCGGCGATGGCGTTACCCACGTCTTCCTGGTCGGAGAGATCGAGCTTGATGTGGTCTTCCGGTCCGGCGGGCCACGGGCAATCCTCCGCAAAGGCCTGCCTTGAGCAGGTGATCACCCGCCAGCCTTCACGAGAAAAACGCTTCACCGTCGCGTGACCAATGCCCCGGCTTGCGCCGGTCAAAACCAGTGTCTTGCGTTCGTCGGCCATGCCCTGCTCCCTGTTCCGCTCCTATGTAAGCGAGAGCGCAGGGGAATGCGATAGGCAAAAGCGGACCGGCGGGCTCTAATTTCCGAGAATGATGTCGAGGATGGAGGTCTGCTTCTTCTGCAGACCGCCGCCCACATCGGCAGGAGGTACGGGGCGGCGGACCGAAGCCGTGTGACCCGGATCGCCCGCGGCGGGAATGGCCGCCTGCGGTGTGGGCCGTGCCTGCGCTCCGCTGCCAACCGCAGCCTGAGGCACAGGACGGGCTGCGGGCTCTTGGGCAGCAATGCCCGGTGCGCCGGGGCTCCACGACCCAGGCAACCGTTTCACGGGGCGGCCCTTCTCGGCTTCCTCCATGAAGGCTTTCCAGGCCGGTACGGGCAGGGAACTGCCGGTCGCCTTCGTCGCCTTGGAGGCGTCATTGCCGAACCAGACGCCCGTCACCAGATTGGCCGTATAGCCAACGAACCAGGCATCGCGCGATTGCTGTGTGGTTCCCGTCTTGCCCGCTGCCGGGCGGCCGATATTTGCCGCGCGCGCGCTGCCATAGTCCACCGTTCCCTTCATCATCGCATTCATCATGCCGATGATCTCGGGGCTTGCCACCCGCGTCATGCGCGGCCTGTCATGCTGGTAAAGCACCTTGCCGGAAGGCGTGGTGATCCGCTGGACGAAATAGACCTCGGGTCTGTAGCCGCCGGTGGCGAAGGGCAGATAGGCCGCCGTCAGTTCCAGCGGCGTGACCTCCGACGTGCCGAGCGCGATGGAGGCGTTGGCCTTCAAATCGGATTCGATGCCCATCCGGTGGGCGAGCTCGACGATCGATTTGGGCCCCGCCTCCATGGCAAGCTGCGCGGCGACCGAATTCAGCGAGCGCGCCAGCGCTTCGGAGAGCGTGACCGGGCCGTAATACTTGCCCTTGTAGTTTTCCGGCGTCCAGTTGCCGATCTTGATCGGCGCGTCGTTGCGCACGCTGTCGGGCCGTCGGCCCTGCTCGAGCGCGGCCATGTAGACGAAGGGTTTGAACGCCGAACCCGGCTGCCGGCGCGCTTCGGAGGCGCGGTCAAACTGGCTGTTGGCATAGTCATAGCCGCCCACCATGGCCCGCACAGCGCCGCTCGTGTCGATGGAGACGAGCGCCCCCTGGCTGACGGCCAGCTTCCCGCCCTTCTCGTCGATCAGGCTGCGGATGGTCTTCTCGGCCTGTTTCTGGAGCCTCAGATCGACCGTGGCTTCCACAATGATGTCGCCCTTCACGTCGCCGATCAGCCCGGGCAGTTCTTCCATCACGCGGTCGGCGAAATAGTGCTCCGAGCCTGTCCAGTAGGCGGCAGCGCGGGTGGCGGGCCGGCTCATCGCGGTGGTCATCTCGCCGTCGCCGATCATGCCCTGGTCGCGCATGGCGGTCAGCACCACCTGCGCCCGTGTTTCGGCGGCCTGCGGGTCGCGCGCCGGCGAGAGCCGCGAAGGGGCCTTCAGTAGCCCGGCCAGAAGAGCGGCTTCCGAAAGCGTGACGTCCCGCGCAGACTTGTTGAAATAGCGCCGCGAGGCCGCCTCCACGCCATAGGCGCCCGAGCCGAAATAGACACGGTTCAGATACATCTCCAGGATCTGGTCCTTGGAGTGTTTCTGCTCCAGCCACAGCGCCAGCAGCACTTCCTGCACCTTGCGCTCGATGGTGCGGTCGGGTTTGAGAAAGAGGTTCTTGGCAAGCTGCTGCGTTAGGGTCGAACCGCCCTGCGTCAGCCGCCCGGCGATCAGGTTTTCCGACATGGCGCGGGCAAGGCCGATCGGATCGACACCGAAATGCGAGTAGAACCGGCGGTCCTCGATGGCGATCACCGCCTGGGGAATATGCGGTGACATCTCATGCAGGCCCACCGCCTCGCCGCCGGTCATGCCGCGATTGGCGATCATGTCTCCGTCAGCCGAGACAATCTTCACATTGGGTGGCCGGTCGGGGATTTCCCAGGTGGTCGCCGAAGGCATTTTGGCGCCGTAATAGGCGGTGATGCCCACAGCGGCGATGCCGCCCCACAGCGCCAGAACGAGTGACCAGTAGATGGCGGTGCGCAGGAAGCCGAAGAAACCGCCGCCGCTCCCACGCCCATTCCTGCGTCGCGGGTTCGCACGGCGGGTGCGTTTCGCTCCCTTGGCGCTCTTGCCTCCGGCAGGCCTGCGGCGCTGGCGTGAAGGCACGACGCGGTCGCTGTCACCGAGTTTCAGATCGTCGCTGCCCCGGCGCGCCGCTGGCGCGTCGAAAGTCGGCTCGATCCTTCGGTTCTTCGTCCTGCGCGCCATACGCTCACAAACCCCGCAACCCTGCACCCACACATTTCATGCGGGCACAGTAAAAGGCAGCGGTTTAAGGCGCAGTTAAGTCAAATTAAACAAAAGCGGCGGGAGACCCTCAGCTGTGGGCGAAAATGTCCGCCTCTTCCCAGCCCATCAGGTCCAGTTTCGCCCGTGTCGGCAGGAAGCGGAAGCAGGCTTCGGCCTCGCGCGTGCGCTTCTCGCGCTCAAGCCGCGCGATCAGCTTTTCGCGCAACTGGTGCAGGTAGAGCACGTCGGACGCCGCATATTCGAGCTGTTCGGGCGAAAGCTCCTCGGCCGCCCAGTCGGAAGACTGCTGCGCCTTCGAAAGCGACACGCCAAGCAATTCGCTGCACAGGTCTTTCAGCCCGTGCCGATCCGTATAGGTGCGGGTGAGACGCGATGCGATCTTGGAGCAGAACACCGGCTCCGGCATCACGCCGAAGCTGTGATAAAGCACGGCCAGATCGAAGCGTGCATAGTGGAACAGCTTGGTGATCTTGCGGTTCTTCAAAAGCGCGACGAGGTTCGGCGCCTTCTTTTGCCCGGCGTCGATCTGCACCACATCGGCCGTGCCATCGCCCGGCGAAAGCTGCACCACGCACAGCCGGTCGCGGTGGGGCTTCAGTCCCAGCGTCTCCGTGTCGATGGCAACGGCATCGACATCGTAGTTGCTGAGATCGGGCAGGTCGTTCTTGTGAAATCGGATCGTCATGGCGTGTCTTCCCGGCTTACTTGCTGCTCAGGGCATCGAGAATGCGGACCCAGGAGCGCTGGCCGCGATGGAACGAATTCAAATCGTATTTCTCATTCGGCGAGTGGATGCGGTCATCCTGAAGGCCGAAGCCGACCAGAAGCGTTTCCATATCGAGCATGCGTCGGAACTCGCCTGCAATCGGGATGGAACCGCCCATGGCGATCGCCACTGCGGGCTTTGGCCATTCGTCGCTCAGCGCACCCTGCGCCTTCGTCACCAGCGGCATGTCATAATCGAGCTGGAAGGCTGGCGAACCACCATGCGGATGAAACTCCACGCGGCAGTCGGCCGGCAGGCGCTCTTCGACGAATTTGCGGAAGGCGGTGCGGATCTTGTCCGGGTCCTGCTTGTGCACCAGCCGGAACGAGACCTTGGCGGAAGCCTCAGCCGGAATGACGGTCTTGAAGCCTTCGCCGGTATAGCCGCCGGTGATGCCGTTCACTTCCGCGGTTGGGCGCGCCCAGACGAGCTCGAGTGCCGAGCGGTCCTTCTCGCCAAAAAGTTCTGAAAGGCCGATTGGACCGAGGAAGTTTTCGGTCGTCTCGCCCAGCCCTTCCCAGCTTTTCAGGATGTCCGCCGGTGTTTCCTCAACGCCCTCATAGAAGCCCGGCACGGTGACCCGCCCGTTCTCGTCATGCAGGTCGCCCAGAATGCGGGCCAGAACCGTGATCGGATTGGCCGCCGCGCCGCCGAAAAAGCCCGAATGCAGGTCGCGATCCGCCGCCTTGATGGTGATTTCCTCGCCGACAAGCCCGCGCAGGCCGACACAGACGGCGGGCGTCTCCGGGTCCCACATGGCGGTGTCGCACACCAGCGCGTATTCGGCCGAAAGCTCTGCGCGGTTTTCTTCCAGGAAAGGGCGCAGCGAAGGCGAGCCGGATTCCTCTTCGCCCTCGAACAGGATGGTGATCCTGCAGGGCAGCCTGCCATGCACCGTCTTATAGGCGCGGCAGGCTTCCACAAAGGTCATCAGCTGGCCCTTGTCGTCGGAAGACCCGCGCCCGATGATCGCCTTGCGGCCGGGTTCGATCTCTTTCACCGACGGGTCGAACGGGTCGTTCTCCCACAGGTTCAGCGGATCGACCGGCTGCACATCGTAATGCCCATAGAAAAGCACGTGCGGCCCTTCGCCTTCGTGATGCGCCACCACCATCGGATGGCCTGCCGTGTCACGCACGCTGGCCTCGAAGCCGATTGTCTTCAGGTCTTCCACCAGCCATTCGGCAGCCTTGCGGCAGTCGCCGGCAAAGGCCGGGTCGGTGGAGATCGATTTGATCTTCAGAAGGTGGAAAAGCCGCTCCAGACTCTGATCGATGGAACGATCGAGCTGATCGAGAACCGGGGCGATATCGGACATGGAAAGCTCCTGAAGACTGTTCGGAGAAGATGTTGAAGCGGCCTAACACATTCGGGCCCGGATGAGGAAAGGAAAAAGGGCCGCACGGGCGGCCCTTCGGATTGGTCCAGTTGAACGCTGCGCTGCCTCAGTAGGGGCAGGCGTTGTCGCTCAGGAAGTTGTGCACTTCGATCTCGCCATCGATGATCTTCTGCTTGGCTTCTTCAACCGCAGCCTTCATCTCGTCCGTGATGAGGTCCTTGTTGTTGTCGTCCATCGCATAGCCGACACCGTCCTCGGCCAGGCCGAGGTCCTGAAGGCCGTAGCTGAAGGCATCGTTCTTGGCGTCCATGAAGGCATTGTAGACGGCAACGTCCACCTGCTTGACCATGGAGGTCAGAACCTTGCCCGGATGCAGGCCGTTCTGGTTGGAATCGACGCCGATGCCGAGCTTGCCGGCATCCGCTGCCGCCTGGAGCACGCCAACGCCCGTGCCGCCCGCGGCGTGATAGATCACATCCGCACCCTGGTCGATCTGCGTGCGGGTGATCTCACCGCCCTTTGTCGGGTCGTTCCATGCGGAAGGCGTGTCGCCCGTGTAGTTGCGGATCACCTTGGCGTCGGAGCGGGCAGCCTTTGCGCCGCCCACATAGCCGCACTCGAACTTGCCGATGAGCGGAACCTGCATGCCGCCGACGAAGCCGACCGTGCCGGTTTCCGAGGCGAGTGCGGCCAGCATGCCGACGAGATAGGAGCCTTCCTGCTCCTTGAAGGTCACGGAGCGCACATTGGGCGCGTCGACCGCATCGTCGATGATGGTGAAATCGGTATCGGGATATTCCGGCGCGACCTTCTTCAGGTAATCGACCCAGGTGAAACCCGCCATGACGATCGGGTTGCGGCCGTTCTCGGCGAAGCGGCGCAGGGCCTGCTCGCGCTGGGCGTCGTTGGAGATTTCGAACTCCACATATTCGATCCCGGTTTCTTCCTTGAACCGCTCGGCGCCGTTATAGGCCGCCTCGTTGAACGATTTGTCGAACTTGCCACCCAGATCGTAGATGAGAGCCGGAGCGATCTCATCCGCAAATGCGCTTGCGGAAAGTGCGGTTGCGGCCAGAAGGCCGAGAACAATACGCTTCATGTGATCCACACCCTGTCGGTTGTCTTGCGTTTCTGGTTACGCCGCATGAGCGGGCAGCCTCGAATGGCAGATCCGCTCAAGCGCTCCTGCGAGCGTCCCGCAACGGCCGTGGACCATCGGGAACGGCATGGGGAAAGTCTTCCGCTCTCCCCTTGCGGCCACTCTTGCATGGCTGAAATGAAAATTCACGCGGAATTTTGACCGTCCGGAAAAACGACTTGGGATAGTCTTGCAGTTCCCGTTTCAACCGGCGGCAGGCCTGCCTCTTTCCTGCATTCAGACAAGAACAGTCCGCTGACGCCGGTATCCGGCGATGTAGAAGACGAGGGCCAGCGCAAGGAAGACCAGCCAGCCCGGCAGGGTCAGGATCTGGATGATGAAGGGATCCCAGATGGCGGGGAGCGTGTAGCGCTGGATCGTCGCCTGTGCGAGATTGAGCGTATCGGGTGAGACGGCATACCAGCTTTCGCCGAGCGGCGTGAAGGTCAGTGCCGAAGCCGCGATGGAGCGTGTCGCATCGATCACCGCCATGACGACGGCGACTGCGAGGGCGAGAACAGCCAGTATCCGCAGGAACAGACGAAACATTCGGGCCTCACATCCGTGCCGGTGCCGGTTTCGGTCTTCAGACGACGAAACGTTCGGTGCGAGACATAGGCTCCGCTGCTGCGCTTGGCAATCACCCTACGGAAAGTTGAGCGTATGTGAGGATGGCACGCGGGAAAGTGCGGCAAATTGCAAAACTGTCACAGACTGGTCTTGGCATTCTCGATCAGATCGACTAGATGACCCTCGCGCGGCTCACAACGCCGCGCCGTGGAGAGGTGGCCGAGTGGTTGAAGGCGCACGCCTGGAACGCGTGTATACGGGAAACCGTATCGAGGGTTCGAATCCCTCTCTCTCCGCCATTTTTCAATGATTCTGCGATACAGGCTGATAGGTCTTGAAAGCCGGTAGCGGCTGATGTGGCCCCATTGCGACCATTCAAACCCATCGCGTCGAGCGTATGCTCTGAGCCCAATTCAGCAGATGTTGCGCTCTATGGGTATCGAAGCGGGCCTCAGATGTTGCTGTGGTTGGTTGATCAGACTGTCGAGCAAACCGGCCTGTAGCTGCCAGTGATCATATTCGGGAGCTGACGCTCCTACCAATCCGTTTCACCACGAAATTTGGCGACCTTTTCGAGCAAGTCTAGCCGTCGCTCGAGCCCAGTGCGAATTGCTGCGCGGTCCTGTCGTTGCGCGGGAAGCTCTAGAAATTCCCAGAGCTCGCTAGGTGATCCAAACTCAAAGCCATTGAGAATGTATCGCTCCAGGAACGGTGCCACAAACTGAAGCATCTGAAACGCCAGCGTTTCCTCGTCATCCGTCTTAATAGCGTGGCCGTGCGCCAGCAAATTGCGGCGAAGCGCCAGATGCCTACCGATTATCAAGTATTCTACGTTGTCCTCAAATATATTGGAGGCGCGACGCAACTGGTCATTGACCTTCTCGTAGCGTGTTCCCGAGATATTCTCGAAAAGCCGCCAGCCTTCAAGAAAGGATTCCTCAAGGTTGGGATTTGAAAACGCTTTGAAGTAACGTGCGGCGGCTGATTTGCACCGATCACGCCAAGGGGATTTAGAAATGCCTAGCTCAAGTTGCTTGACGCGTTTTTCCCATGCTGCCCATACTTCGGCCCTAAGAGCTTTCTGGTTCGGCCCACCAACCCATTTTTCATGCCAGAAGCCGTCGTGGGTTAATTTGCCGTTCTCAAAGTGGGTGGTTGTGTGTGGTCCGATCAAAACGTCCGAAACTGGCAATTTACCAGCAATGCGCGATGACGAGCGCCAGTACTTGCCCCCATCGGTGGCCAAGTTGACCAAGCCGAGGATTTCGTAAAGCGATTCGGACGCCCGTTCGTTTGCATCGGCTGGGCTGTTGGCCCGCACGTGGGCTAAGCAGATCGAACAATGCCGCAGGTCTTTCAACTTATCTTTCGTGAAAAAAGCTCCGTAGCGCCGGTGGGATTGCTGGTTTTCACGTTCCCGCGCAATAGTTTTGAATACACGGGTTTGGCGGGAAGGAGTGAAGTTCAAAACTACATCGCCCATCTTTCTCGTCCCCGTAAGGAATTTGGGAAGGTTCCATACGGGAAAGGCAACGCGATAACTTATTATTTCCTGATCTTGGAATTTGCAGCGCAACCGATAGGCGATTTTGCGGAATTCGTTCTCTGTGAAGTCAAGTGGTAGATCTGGTGAGAAAAGGACAGCACGAACGATCCTCGCTCGAAGTGCATCTGTTCGAACGTCGAACCCGAGGGCAGAAGTCAAGATCGAGATCCATCCGTCATGGTGACCAACGTCAGTAAGTGTGATGCGTCCGTCTTCATTTATATATCTATAATTCTTTATTTTATTGAGAAGAAAGATTATTTCTTCATTTGTGAATTCTTTTCTCCAGAATCTCATTTTTATTTAACTCTATGCTGAAGATTTAAATTATATGGCTATTGCGCGACAATTTCTTTGGAAAGAATGTCAGTCAAGGGGCGGCCTTATTCGAAGCCGGGCACGCTACACCGCGAGAACCTGGAATGTCAGATCAATCCCTGGGTGCGGACATTGGCGCAGCCGCAGCGAAGGCGGCTTTGTCCGCATAGCTGCCAGATATTGCGGTCATACGAATGACCGCTTCTCACCCCATCGCTGCCAATCGCACTCTCCTCAACTTTGAGAGCTATCGCGTAGACGCACTTCTCCATTTTATCGGCTCCAGTCCCCAGGTCCCTTCCAGCAAGAGCACTTTGCGCAACTGATTTTCACGGGCCACAGGCCCATGATGCCGCGCTGCGCCGGGCAATGCACTGGCGTTTTCACGCAGACAATCCCGCGCCTCCCAATCGACGGTCGACGGCTTCGAAACCGCTTGCGGCGCGCGCGCCATGCGTGTAGTGGCGAAACGGTGAACCACGATCAGGGAGGCGCGCAATGTTTGGCTTTATCGGTAAATCTGCGCTCGCTGTTCCGGGGATCGCAATCCTTTAAAAGATCCTGCGGCAGCGAGCATCGCGGGAGCGTATCAAGGGTGGACCTGCCCTCGATCTGCGCTCTGCAACGAAGCTCATTTTCGGTGCCCGTGTGCACCGTTGCAGGAAAATATGGAAAAGAAATCATCGCATCGGATGGCGCCTGCGTCATCCGTCACCGTGCATGTCGTCAGTCCGGAGGACCGTGCAGATCTCTGCGCGCTCCGCGTTGCCGATGAGCAGACCCGGTTTGTGGCGTCAAACGCGGATTCGCTCGAGGAAGCGGACGAGAACGACGCCTGCGTTCCCCTCGTTATCCGGGCGGGAGGGCAGCCCGTCGGGTTCGCCATGCACGCCCTCGACGAAGACGATGGCAATCGCTGGCTCTACCGTCTGATGATCGATGCCCGCTTCCAGGGGCACGGTTACGGGGCGGCGGCGCTTTCGCTCATCGTCCGCAGGCTGTCCGCGCTGCCGGACTGCCCGTTCATCATGCTGGGGGTGAAGCCCGAAAACGAGGCTGCCATCAGGCTCTATAAACGGGCGGGCTTTCGGCCAACCGGCGAAACCATTGAGGGCGAAATGGTGATGCGGCTCGACGTGTAACGTCAAGGGCCGGGGAGCCTCGCGCTCTCCGGCCCCTTCACAGAGAGGCATTGGACCGCCGCCAGGCATTGACCTGCCTGCCGGCGCGTTCAGGAAATGGCTGCGAAGATCGTGCAGCCGGATGGTCAATGGAACGAACATGATGGAAGAAGCACTGGAAAATACTGCCGAGATCACCTTCCGCCGCGTCACCTCGGCGAATGTGTCGGAGGTGTGCGAACTGAGCGAGACGCTTTCGGATCAGCAGCGCGAATTCGTTGCCGACAATGGAACATCGCTTGCCGAGGGGTTCTGCTCGGAATCGGCCTGGTTCCGCGCAATCTATGCGGATGAATGCCTTGTGGGTTTCGTGATGCTGCACGAGGGATCGGACTGGGACGACGGCATCGATTGTCCCGGGCCTTATCTCTGGCGTTTCATGATCGCCCGGCCGTTTCAGGGCCGTGGGTATGGAAGGCGGGCGATCGCCGGGGTCGCGGACCGTCTGCGCGCGCGCGGCATAAGGGAGCTCTACACGAGCTTCGGGCTCGGCGCGGGCGGCCCGCAGAAATTCTACGAGAAGCTCGGCTTCGTGCCCACGGGCGGCATGTTTGACGAAGAGGTAGAGGTGGTTCTTGCCCTTGAGAGCCCGCGCGGAGAGCGCGTGCCTTGAACACGCAACCACAACCGCGCCTCAGCCCCGCGCGGGAGGGCGGCGGTGGAGTCTCCGGCACAGCGCCGGGGGGCACTGCCGGGATCGATGAACTATACGCAAACCCGTATCTGGCATCGCTTTATGATCGACTTCAGCCGCGCCATCTGCGCGGCGACTTCGACTTCTATCTGCCGATGATCCATGAGGCGCAGTCTGTACTCGATGTGGGGTGTGGTACGGGTTCCTTGTTGCGCGAGGCACATGCGGGAGGACATGCAGGGCGCCTTTGCGGTCTTGATCCGGCCGAAAGCATGCTCAGGATCGCGAGACAATACGATGGCGTTGAATGGTTGCCCGGCGTTCTGGCTGACTGCGGTTTCAGGGAGCAGTTTGAACTGATCGTGATGACGGGTCACGCGTTTCAGGCAATCGTTGAAGATGAAGAGCTTGCCACATTCCTGCATTCCGTACGGGAGGCACTGGTTCCCGGCGGCTGTTTTGCCTTCGAAACACGCAATCCGGATGCCCGCGTCTGGGAACGGTGGGCGCAGGAAGGGCCGGACCGGCTGATCGAGCCGGATGGCAGAACCTTACAGGTCACAACCCGTGTTACGGTGCCGTTCGACGGGCGTTGCGTGACCTTCGTCGAAACATTCGAAGGGGATCATCCGGGACTGCCGGCGACAAGCTGCAGCACCCTGCGTTTCATGGAACATCACGCGCTGTGCGACCTGCTGAAACAAACAGGCTTCCGTATCAGCGAACAGTATGGCGATTTCCGGCGCAATCCGGTCGGACCGCACGCCCCCGAGATCATCACGCTTGCGAGACGATGAATGTCTCCAGGCATGCTCATGCCACGCCCCGGGGCTGTCAGGGGCTGAAGGGGCGAAGCAGCGCGAAGACCTCAGCCCCGCCCGCGATAAGGCGGGACGCCCTGATCGGCGATCCACACGCCCTTTGGCGGCTCGCCGGTCTGGTAAAACACGTCGATGGGCATGCCGCCGCGCGGATACCAGTAGCCGCCGATGCGCAGCCAGTGGGGGGCCAGAAGGTCGCACAGGCGGCGGCCTATGGAGACGGTGCAGTCTTCGTGAAACGCGCCGTGATTGCGAAACGCGCCGAGATAAAGCTTTAGCGACTTGCTCTCCACCAGCCAGCCGGCCGGCACATAATCGATCACCAGATGGGCGAAATCGGGCTGGCCCGTGAGCGGGCAGAGCGACGTGAATTCCGGCGCGGTGAAGCGCACGGCGTAGCGCACATCCTCCTGCGGGTTGGGCACGCGTTCGAGCACGGCATCTTCGGGCGATCCGGGCAGTTCGGTCCTGCCGCCCAGAAGGGTCAGATTGTCGTAGATGGTCTTGTCGGTCATTGCGGTCGCTTCCTTTCAGACGCCGCGCCGGTTGCCCCACAGGAGCACGTGGAGCTGCGGCAGGATGTGGGGGGAAAACCAGCGGTCGGCCACGGTGCGGTCCACCAGCCAGCGCATGCGCTCCAGAATGCCCTCCATGTCGATGGCGGCATCCTCGGCTTCGGGTGGCGGCGGGGTGTGGTTGCCCGGCTGGAGGTAGAGGGGCAGGGCGGGGTAGCGCTCAGCCGCATCCTTCGCCCAGCGATAATCGGCCTCGTCGAAGATGACGATCTTCATCACCGTGGATGCAGATCCGGCGGCGGTGACGCAGGCGTCGAAACGCTCCCAGTCCACCGTCTCGCCGGAGGAGGGGGGCTTGGGGCTCAGAACCAGCATGTCGAGCTTTGCGAACCAGTCACGGGCGATGGAGCCCTGCGTTTCAAGCGCGAAACGATAGCCCTCGGCGCGGCCCGCATCGATCAGCTCTTCGACGGGCTGGATCGCCGGGTTGCCGCCGGACAGCGAGACCATGACCGGCGCGCCGCCGGAGAGCTCCCTTATGCGCTCAAGCACGTCCTGGCTCCGCATGGGCACCCAGTCATGGCGATAGGCATTGTCGACGGCGTGCAGGCTGTCGCACCAGCGGCAGCGATAGTCGCAGCCGCCGGCGCGCACAAACACGGTCGGCATGCCGATCAGCGCGCCTTCGCCCTGGATCGTGGGGCCGAAAATCTCGGCAATGCGCAGCGTGCTCATGGCCGGTATTCCGCCCAGGTCTTGGGCGTCTCGCTCACGCGCACCGCCGACACCTCGCTCCAGCGCGTCCGGCACCAGTCGAAAAGCGCCTTGGCCAGAAACTCGGCGGTGACGCCGTCATGGCCGAACACCTCGTTCAGATGCCGATGGTCGAGCGTGTCGTCGATATGGTCTTTAAGGGGCTTGAGCTCGCGGTAGTCGCGCACGAAGCCGTGATTGTCGAGCCGCTCCCCGGCCAGTTCCACCACGACGATGTAATTGTGCCCGTGCAGCCGCGCGCAGGGGTGGTCGTCGGGCAGGTTCGCCAGGCGGTGCGAGGCGGAGAAGTGAAACTCCTTGCTGACCCTATACATGCTCTGCCTCCCCGGCGGTCTGCCCGGTGGCGGCAAGCCAGAAGTCCGGATCGTCATAGATGGTGGGGTCGGCGACACCGGCCTCATGAAAAGCCTCGCGCCGCTCCACGCAGGTGCCGCAGCGCCCGCAATGGTTTTCGCCGCCCCTGTAGCAGGACCAGGTTTCGGCAAACGGCGTATCGACGCGCGCGCCCTCGCGCACGATGTCGCCCTTGGTGCCGTTCACGAAGGGCGTGTAGAGGCTGACCGCGCCCATGCCTTCGAGCGCAGCATCCTGCATCGCCTGAAACGCATCGATGAAGCCCGGCCGGCAATCGGGATAGATGAAGTGATCGCCGCCATGAACGGCGGCGGCGACGGCATCGGCCCCGCGCGCTGCGGCAATGCCGAAGGCGATGGCGAGCATGATGGCGTTGCGGTTGGGCACCACCGTCACGCGCATGGTCTCCTCGGCATAGTGCCCGTCCGGCACGTCTATGGCGTCGGTGAGGGCGGAGCCTGAGAGATGCCGGCCTATGGCGGAGATGTCGAGAAGGTCGTGAGGGACGCCGAGCCGGGCGGCTGCCCTTGCCGCGAAATCCAGCTCCTTGCGATGTCTCTGGCCGTAATCGAAGGAGATCAGGCCAATAAGGTTTTGTTCCCGTGCCACCTTGTGGGCAAGGGAAACGGAATCGAGTCCGCCTGAGCAGACGACGAGCGTTTTCATGATCGGGTTCCTTGTTTTAATGACCGGGTAGGCTGCGACCGGTGCCGGAATTCTCCGGCGGCTGGAGGCGTATCAGACCTTCAGCCCAAAGAAAAGCGGCGATCGGTTTCCCGACCGCCGCCTGGCTTTGTGAGCCTCTATCCGCGCAGCTGCGCGGTGCGCGGCATGTCGGAGAGGATCTCCGCACCGTCGGCGCGCATGATGACGATCTCCTCCAGCCTGAGGCCGAACTTGCCGGGCAGGTAGATGCCGGGCTCGATGGAGAAAACCATGCCTTCGTCGAGAACGGTCTCGGAGGTGGCGGTCATGTAGGGCGGCTCGTGAATGTCGATGCCGAGCCCGTGGCCGGTGCGGTGGGGGAAAAAGTCACCATAACCCGCCTCGGTGATCACGTCGCGCGCGGCCTTGTCGATGGCCTTGGCCGAAACGCCGGGTTTCGCCGCATTCAGCGCCGCGGCAACCGCCTGCTCGACGATGGCGTAGACCTTCTCAAACTCCGCATCGGGCTTTCCGTAATAGCCAACGCGCGTCATGTCGGAGGGGTAGCCGTCCAGCCGACCGCCGGTGTCGATCAGCACCGCGTCGCCTTCCTTCAGCTTCGTGTCGCCGGTGTGGTGATGCGGGAATGCGCCATTGCCGCCAAAGCACACGCTGGTGAAGACCGGCACCGCACCCGCCGCCTTGTAGACGTCGCGGATGGCTGCCGCCACTTCCAGCTCGGTGATACCCGGCTTCAGCGCATCGAAGCCGGCCATGGCGGCCTTGTCGTTGAGCACCGCGCTCGCCTTCAGGCGCTTGTACTCGTCTTCGTCCTTGCGGGCGCGCAGATGGCCCACCGTGTCGTCGGTGAAGCGGCGCTTCGCGCCCGGCAGCGCGTCGAGCAGAAGCAGCGCGAAATCGGCGCGCATCGTCTCGTCGATCACGACGCTGGGAGCCGCCGGCAGGTTCGATGCCTTCAAAAGCGCGGCAAGGGCGGCGTCCGGGCCGTCATCGTCGCGCCAGGGGAAGAAGGGCAGGTCGGTCTTCTGGCGCGAGCTGTCGACATTGAGCGCGGGCATCAGGAAGCCGGCATGATCCTTCGAGATCAGAAGCATGACGGGGCGTTCGTCGCCATGCGGGTCGAGACCGGCAAGGTAGACCATGTGGCTCGACGGGCCGATGGCGACGAGATCGGTGCCGGTTTCGCGCATGCGCTCGCGCAGGGCCTCAAGCCGCCGGTTGGAGGTGGTGGACATGGACAAACTCCAGAAATGAGAGAGGCGCTTTGAAAAGAAAAGAGGCCGCCACGACTGGCGGGGCGGCCTCGAATGGTGTGGCGTTCGTCAGTCTTTCGTGACGAGCCGGTAATAGACGAAGTCGGAGGTGGCGCCGTTGACGTAGCCGTTCACCTTCTTGTCCATCGCCACCTGATAGGCAGCCTGGAACATGATGACGATCGGCGATTTGGCCTGCACCTCCTTCTGCAGCTCGACATACATCGCGTTGCGCTTGTCGGCGTCGGATTCGGCCAGAGCCGCAGCGGTCTTGTCGTTCATTTCCGTCGGCACGGCCCAGGCGTTCCGCCATGTGGTGGTGGCCTGGTAGTTGTCGTCGGAATTGTCGCGGTTATAGGCGAAGGCTTTCGCGTTGGAGTGCGGATCCATGAAATCCGGGCCCCAGTAGAGCAGCATCGCCTCGTGGCTGCGCTCACGGTACTTGGTGATGACCTGCGAGCCCGTGCCGGGGATGATGTCGAAATTGATGCCGGCTTCCGCAAAGCTCGCCTGCAGCGACTGCGCCATGTCGGTGAATGGCGTCGAGTTGATGACGTCGAGCGTCACGTTGATCGGCGTTTCCACCCCGGCATCGGCAAGGATCTGCTTCGCTTTCTCCGGGTCATAGGTGTAGGGCGTCTCGTCATAGGAACCGGGGAAGCCTTTCGGCCAGAAGGCCTGATGGATTTCCATCTGTCCCTTGAGGAAGCTTTCGGTCATGCCCTCGTAGTTGACGAGGTAGCGTGCGGCCTCCCAGACCGCTTCGGGCTGCAGAGCTTCCGTCTTCTGGTTGAAGGAGACGAAATGCACGGCGGCCTGCGGATAGGTCTCGACCTTGATGTTGTCGGCGCTGATGCCGTTGATCTGGTCCGGCGTCAGGTTGCGGGCCATGTCCACATCGCCTGACTGGAGCAGAAGCTGCTGGGTCGCCGCTTCCGCCACGTGACGGATGATGACGTTCTCGACCTTCGGCGCACCCTTGAAGTAGTCGGCATTGGCGCCCATGCGCACCAGCTCGCCGGGGCGATAGGCCGTCAGTTTGAACGGGCCGGAACCGGCGGAGTTGGCGTTGAGCCACTTGTTGCCCATATCGCCATTTTCTTCATGCTCCATCACCGTCTTTTCATCGACGATGGAAGCCGGGCGGGCGGCCAGAACGTTGAGCACGAAGGCAGGCGAGAAGTCGCCCTCATATTTCACGACAACCTTGTTGCCGTCGACGGTGACCATCTGGTCCACATTCTCCGCCGTCCAGCCGAGCTGGGCGAGGATGAAGGCCGGGGTCAGGTTGAGCTTGATGACGCGGGCAAAGGAAAACGCCACGTCTTCCGCGCGCACCGGGTTGCCCGAGTGGAAGGTCGCGCCGTCGCGCATGGTGAAGGTGATGGTCTTTGCTTCCGCATCGGCTTCCCACTCGGCTGCAAGGCCGGGTGCGAGCACCGTCGGGTCCTCGG
This sequence comes from Nitratireductor lacus, assembly GCF_056431025.1. Classification (NCBI taxonomy): domain Bacteria; kingdom Pseudomonadati; phylum Pseudomonadota; class Alphaproteobacteria; order Hyphomicrobiales; family Phyllobacteriaceae; genus Nitratireductor; species Nitratireductor lacus. Next base: position 156,458 of record NZ_JBWKMB010000002.1, read on the forward strand.
CGTCGTACTGCACGAGGCGGTCATAGATGTTGGTGACCAGCTCGCCCGACGAGAACTCGTAGGCCTGAGCGGGATCGATGGCGACGATGTCGTCGATGTTCTGCGCGACGACCAGCACATTGTCCGGCGTGGCAGCGAGCGCATGCTGCGAAAGCGGCATGGTGAGGGCGGCGGCAAGGAGCGCCGTCTTGAAGAGCTTCATCATGTTCTCCTCCTTTTTGGATCAGGAATTGCTCTTGGTTTTTCTTGGTGGTTTGCCGGAGGCCTTGTCCGGCGAAACCAGTTCGATGCGATTGCTCGCCTGGCCATTGGCGCCGAACACGGTCAGCGTGCCGGTCCACAAAAGGCGGGCCGGTATATCGGTGGTGTTCTTCCAGGCATGCGGAGTGTTGCCGCGATAGTGCAGGCTGTCGCCGGCCTTCATCACCATTTCCTCGCCGTCGAGATACTGGGTGATGGTGCCTTCGAGAATGTAGATCAGCTCTTCGCCTTCATGGCTCACCGTCTCCGAGGAATAGCCGGGCGGCACTGTCAGCACGAAGGAGGATAGTTGGCTTCCGGGAAACTCCGTCCCGAGCCGCTCATAGATGATCGAGGAGCCGGCAATTGAAAATTGCTGGCGGCTTTCAGCCCGCGTCAGCCCGTCCTCGGCGCGGGGCTGGGCGACGAAATAATCGAGCCCCACACCCAGCGCGCGGGCAATGCCGGCAAGCGAACCGAGCGTCGGCGTGGCGTTGTCGCGCTCCACCTGGCTCAGATAGCCCACCGAGAGGCCGGACGCCTCTCCCAGTTGCTGCAGGGTGAGGCCGAGCTGCTTTCGGCGGGCGCGTATCAGCACACCGATTCGGGTGTCGACATCGGGTGTGGCGCGGGCCGGCTGCGTGCTCAAAGATTTTTCCCCCACAAAAATTTTTTTGATGTAACCAGATTTTTTTGTATGATCCAAGCTCTTTTTTGAAGGTTTTGCAGGGCGCGAGACGGGCTTTTGCGCCGCAAAACTGCATGAAAACAGAATGTTGACTTCCTGGTGGTGCGCGCGCCGGCTTGCAGGTCAGCCAGGGGAGAGGGGGCGCGTTTGGGGCATCCATTCAACGAAGCAGCGGCCAGAGAGCGAACAAGCCATGGCGTTTGAACCATCCACCGGGGCTGCCAGCGCACGCATGGGCATGCTGGCCGGCCGTGCCTTCGAGGGCGTTGCGAGCGTTCTGCGTTTCGTCGTCGTCGTCGCTGGCACATTTCTCGGCCTTCTGGCCATCACCTTCTTCATCGGTCGTGTCGTGCCGATCGATCCCGTGCTCTCGGTTGTTGGCGACCGGGCGACACAGGAGGTCTATGAGGCAGCGCGTCAGGCCATGGGCCTCGACCGACCGCTCATCGTGCAGTTCTTCGCCTATGTGGGCGACGTTCTGACGGGCGATCTCGGCATGTCGATCTCCACCGGACGTCCGGTGGTCGACGATCTGGCGCGCGTCTTCCCCGCGACGCTGGAAATGGCCACTATCGGCATCATCATCGGTGTCGTGCTGGGCGTGCCCATGGGCGTTGTCGCCGCCACGCATCAGGGCAGCTGGATCGACCAGGTGATCCGCGTGCTCGGCCTGCTCGGCTATTCGGTGCCCGCCTTCTGGCTCGGCCTTGTCGGTCTGGCGATCTTCTATGCGGGGCTTGGCTGGGTTGCCGGTCCGGGCCGCGTCGATATCTTCTATGACGGTCTGCTCGATCCCGTGACCGGGCTTTATCTCATCGACAGCGTGATCGCCGGCGAGTGGGATATCTTCTGGAACGCGCTCGACCATCTGATGCTGCCGGCATCGATCCTCGGCTTCTTCTCTTTGGCCTATATCGCCCGCATGACGCGCTCCTTCATGCTCGACCAGCTCGGACAGGAGTACGTCACCACGGCGCGTGTGAAGGGCGTATCGGAGCGCCGTGTCATCTGGCGGCATGCGTTCTATCCGATCCGCATTCAGCTCATCACCGTGATCGGCCTGTCCTATGCAGCACTTCTGGAAGGTTCGGTGATGATCGAGACCGTGTTCTCATGGCCGGGCATCGGTAATTATCTCACGACCGCGCTTCTCACCGCCGACATGAACGCCGTTCTCGGCGCGACGCTGGTGATTGGCGCTGTCTTCATCATGATCAACAAGATTTCCGATGTGCTTTACCGCATCCTCGACCCGAGGGCACGCCGATGATTGACTGGCTTCTCGACGATTCGCCCGCCTCGCGCCTGCAGGCCAATCTGGGCCGCGCATGGCGCGTCTGGACCGCACTGTTACGCAATCCGCTCGCCGTTGTCGGCGCGCTGATCGTGCTGGTGCTGGTCGTCATGGCGGTCTTCGCACCGCTGATCGCGCCCTACTCCCCCGTTGGGCAGGATCTCGCAAACCGCCTCATGCCGCCCTCCGCCGAACACTGGATGGGCACGGATGAGCTTGGCCGCGATATCTATTCGCGCGTCGTCTACGGTGCGCGCATCACGCTTCTGATCGTCACCATGGTGGCCGTCATCGCCGCCCCCATCGGCCTCGTGGTCGGTGCGGTGTCCGGCTATTTCGGCGGCTGGGTCGACCGCGTCCTGATGGGCGTGACCGACATCTTCCTGTCGATGCCGAAGCTCATTCTGGCGCTTGCCTTTGTGGCAGCACTGGGGCCCGGCATCGAAAACGCCATCATCGCCATCGCCATCACCGCATGGCCGGTCTATGCGCGCATCGCTCGCGCCGAGACGATCACCTTCCGGGATTCGGAATTCATCTCGGCGGTCAGGCTGCAGGGTGCTTCGGCAACGCGGGTCATCCTGCGTCACGTGCTGCCGCTCTGCGCGTCCTCGACCATCGTGCGCGTCACACTCGACATGGCGGGCATCATCCTCACCGCCGCCGGCCTCGGCTTCCTTGGCCTCGGCGCGCAGCCGCCTTTGCCTGAATGGGGCGCGATGATCTCGCGCGGGCGAAACTTCATCCTCGATCAGTGGTGGGTCGCCACCATGCCGGGCTTTGCGATCATTCTCGTCAGCCTCGGCTTCTGCTTCCTGGGCGATGGCCTGCGTGACGTGCTCGATCCCAAGCAGGGAGAAAAGCAATGAGTGCACCGCTGCTTGAAATCGAAAACCTGACCGTCACTTTCCCCACATCCCGCGGACCGGTCGACGTGGTGAAGGGCATTTCATTCTCGCTTGGCCGTGAGCGTCTGGGCATCGTCGGCGAATCCGGTTCCGGCAAGTCGATGACGGGCCGGTCCATCCTGCGGCTCATTCGCAAGCCGGGCCGCGTGACGGCGGACCGGATGACCTTCGATGGCATCGACCTTCTGTCGCAGAGCGAACGGCAGATGCGCGAGCTTCGCGGCGCGCGCATCTCCATGGTGATGCAGGACCCGAAATTCTCGCTGAACCCGGTGATGACCATCGGCGAGCAGATCGGTGAGGCGCTGCTCACCCACAAAAAGCTGCCGCGCGGCGAGCTGAAGGCGCGGGTGCTTTCCATGCTGGAAGCCGTGCGCATCAACGAGCCGGAGCGGGTGGCCAACCTCTATCCGCACGAGGTTTCGGGCGGCATGGGCCAGCGCGTCATGATCGCCATGATGCTGATCCCGGAGCCCGACCTTCTGATCGCTGACGAGCCGACTTCGGCGCTCGACGTTTCGGTGCAGGCGCAGGTGCTCGACATCATCGACGATCTGGTGACCGGCAAGGGCATGGGGCTGATCCTCATCAGCCACGATCTGAACCTCGTCTCGCGCTATTGCGACCGCATCCTCGTGATGAACAGCGGCGAGATCGTTGAAACCTGCAAGGCCAGCGATCTCAACAAGGCGACGCACCCCTACACGAAGGGGCTTCTTGCGGCCATGCCGCGCATGGACGAGGACCGCGACGAACTGCCGGTGCTCGACCGCAGCACCTGGACCACGGGAGCGGGCACATGAAGAACGCCGCCATTCATCTCGAAAACCTGTCGATCAGCTACGGCAAGACGCCGGTGGTGTTCGATGTCGATTTCTCGGTGGCCGAGGGCGAGAGCTTTGCGCTGGTGGGCGAGTCGGGCTCCGGAAAATCAACCATCCTGCGCGCGATCAGCGGCCTTGCACCCGACTGGACCGGCAGGATCTCCGTGCTCGGAAAGCCGCGCGGCCATGCGCCGGACCGGGCGTTCGCGAAAGTCTGCCAGATGGTGTTTCAGGATCCGTACGGATCGCTGCACCCGCGCAAGACGGTGGACGACTGCCTGGCCGAGCCGCTTGCCGTGCACGGCATCGGCGGACGCGACACGCGGGTGAAGGACATGCTCGACGCGGTCGGTCTCGACCAGCGTTTCCGCTTCCGCTTTCCGCACCAGCTTTCGGGCGGCCAGCGGCAGCGCGTGGCGATTGCCCGTGCGCTGATGCTGGAGCCGCGCGTGATGCTGCTCGACGAGCCCACCTCGGCGCTCGACGTGTCGGTGCAGGCGGAAATCCTCAACCTCCTGAAGAAGCTTCGCCGCGAGCAGGGGCTCACCTATCTGATGGTGACCCACAATCTGCCCGTGGTCTCCTTCCTCTGCGACCGGATGGCGGTCATGCGGCATGGCCGCGTTGTCGAGATCGCAGAGGTGGATGCGCTGAAGACGGGCCGGCTTGCCGATCCCTATTCGCGCGAACTCTACGCCGCCAGTGGCGGCACGCTCCAACCCGCATAACAGAGACTGAAAATGACCGACTACACCGGCCCGCTGGCCGAATTCGACCGTGCGCTTTCACGCGCCACGACCCCGGATGCACCCTTCGATGCGCTGCTGGAGCTGACGCGTGCCGTGGTCGGCACGAAGCTGTTCACCTTCATGACGGCAGACATGAAGACGGAAACGGCAAGCCGTTCCTACACCTCGCATCCGGAAGAATATCCCGTTTCAGGCACCAAGCCGATCCACTATGACCGCTGGTTCGAGACGGTGCACAAAAAGCGCGAATGCTTCGTCGCCAACACGCTGGCCGACATCGACACCGTGTTCCCCGACGCCACGCTGATCGGCAAGCTCGGCTGCGGTTCGGTCATCAACCTTCCGGTGGTGCTTGGCGACACGCTGGTGGGCACCGTCAACATGCTCGATGTCGAGCATCACTACACGCCCGAGCGCGTGGCGCTTGCGAAGGCCTGGCTCTCGGTGCCGGCAAAGGCAGCGTATCTCGCCAGCCGCCAGCTGCAGGGCTGACACTGTTTCCGCCCTCATGGTCAGCCTTTCGGACCATGAGGGCGGAATTTCTTTACGACACCGTGCGGTGTGAAACGGGCATCAGATCCTGGATCGCCCGGAAACGATCAAAGTCCTTGCGCTCGCTTGCCGACCACGCCGTCTCGGCCATGGCGGAGATGCGCGGATAGACCAGATGCGCGAAGAGGCCGGGCGTCGCCAGGTTCTCCGACCAGAGGCAAGTCTGCACACCGGCGAGCTGATCTTTCAGCGCATCCGGCCAGTCGCCGCCCGGCTCATAGTCATAGGCGTCGCGCAGCGTCACGGTTCCGGCCCAGCTTGCGCCGGGTTCCCACCAGTCCGTCGAACGGGCAATGTCGAGATAGTAGCGCTCGGCAGGGGCCAGCACGACCTGATAGCCCTGTTCGGCCAGAGCGCGGCCGCTCTTCGATTCCTTCCATGCGACAAGCAGTGCGCCGTCCACATCGAGTCCGCCGCCAAGCGCACCCTCTTCCCACACGGCGATGTCGCGACCGCGCTCGCGCAGCATCTCCTGAACGCGCTTCAGGAAATAGGACTGCAGCGAGAAGGTCTCGACCTTGCCGAACAGTTTTTCGCCCAGCGCGCGGGCCTTTGGGGATTCCAGCCATGCGCCCTCGGCCACTTCGTCCGCGCCGGCGTGGATGTAGCGCGCCGGGAAGATGTCCACGAGCGTGTCGAATACATCGCCGAGGAAGGTCCAGGTGGCGTCGACCGCGGGATTGAGCGCATTGTTCGGAAAATACTGCACCGAGCGATAGTAGATGCGGTTTTCACCTGGATCGCAGAGCTGGGGCAGCGCGCGCAGCACGCAGTAGCAATGGCCGGGAATATCGATCTCGGGAATGATCTCGATGCCAAGCCCTGCGCCATGGGCGACCAGCGCGCGCATGTCGTCGCCGGTGTAGAAGCCGCCGGAGCGTTCTGCCGGCGTGCCGAGAAGCGGCGGCAGGATTTCGTTGCCGCCGCGAAACGCGGTGCGCGCCGTCAGCGCGGGCCAGCCCGGAATCTCAAGACGCCACGCCTCGTCATCGTTCAGATGAATGTGGAAATGGTTCAGCTTGTTCCAGGCGAGGCAGTCGAGGAAATCGACCAGATCCTGCATGACATAGAACTGGCGGGCGACATCGAGATGCGCGCCGCGCCAGCCGAAACGCGGCCTGTCGCTGATCGCGCCGCTGGCCGGCAGGGTGAACTCGTCCGGACGTTGGCGCGCGCCGCGCAGCATCTGTCCCAGCGTGATGAGGCCATGGCGGAAACCGTTTTCATCACCGGCGCTGAGCGCGCTCTCTTTTTCACCGAATGTGATCGCATAGGCGCCATCGCCCAGATCGGGATCGTCCGTTGCCGTCACCACATGGCCGGCACCGTGGCCGAAGAGCGGTTCCTCATCGGCGAAGAGACGGCCTGCAAGCGCACGAACCGCCGAAAAGGCTTTCTGCGCATTCAGCGTGGCCTCGCGCGCAAGAACGAATGGCGCTTCCGTGTCGCGCCGGCCATCCACCTGCACATCCAGCGGTGCGGGAATGACGGAAATGGGGGCCGCCCCTTCCGGCAGCGCGGTCGGCTCGAGCTTTTCCCAGTTCGGCTCGCCGGGAACGCCATTCAGCGTCATCGGTTCGATGTCCACGGGGCAGGTGGTTCCGTCCTTCAGGATCAGATGCGCACTCTTGGGGCCATAGGTGTAGTGGCGCAGCACATGGCTCAGCCGGTCTGCTCGAATGACCCAGCTTTCGCCCGGCGAAAGCACTGCGCCGCTCGGCTGGAGGAACACGTGGTAGTTGGAAAGCTGGTCGGCAAGCGTCGCCCCCTCGATCTCGCAGTCGGGATGAATGCGGAAGAGCGAGGTGGTGGCGAGCTGTGCGCCGCTGATGGGCGCGCCTTCGGTCATTTCGAGCTTCAGCTCGATCACGCGGCGCTCTGCGTCCCAATTGGTCCGCAGGCGGCAGGCATGGCTGTTCGGCATCGGTGTTCCTCCCGAAAAAAGAATGCTTGGATTGATGGATTTCAGTGGTCGGCGGCGGTGGGCTGGTCCTGCCGCTGCCGGGGTGCGTTGGCGATCCGCAGATGCTCACGCAGGCGCGCGAGATCGGCGGCGAGTTTCTGTCCTTCGGCCTGCCGGTCGGCGGCCTCCGCGCGGGCGAGGGTGAACTCGGCCGAGCGCACCACATCGCGCCAGCGCGGGTTGAGCGGCAGCGTCTCGATCAGCAGATATTTGTCGAGCGTGCGGGTCTGCAGCGACGTCTTGTCGAGGCTGACGCGCCAGATGCCGCTCTCCTCGGCAAACTCGATCCGCTCCTTGCCGGTCACGTCGCGCCACAGGTTGAGGCTGCCCGTCATCACCTGCACGATGAGGGCGCGATAAGCTTCATCCGATGCCGGGCCGGGCTCGGCCTGCGCTTCGCCGGCCATCACCGGCAGTGCGCTGTCGATGGCGCCGCGCACCGAAACAATCAGGTTCTCGGCCTCCAGCGAGGCGTCGCTTAATACGAGTGCCATGCCCGCGCCCGCCTCGGGCTCCAGCTCGAACGCGTTGATGGTGAATTCGCGTCCGCCCAGATGCAGCGTGGCGCTGCTTTCGCCATCCACCCGGCACTGGCTGTCGAGCAGCGCGGCCATGTCCGATGGCAGCAGAAGCGACAGGGGCGTGGCGCGGTCGAGCGGGCGGCCGAAGATCGTTTCCGCAGCCCGGTTGGCATAGGTGATGATCGTCTTGTCGTTGACGCAGACGAGGCCCGCTTCCAGCGCGTCGAGCAGGCGCGCCATGCGGCGCTGCGAAAGGCGCAGTGCGTCTTCCACCTGGATGCGGCGGTCCACCTCGTCGCGCAGCTCCTGATTTTCCTCCGCACGGCTGCGGGCGCGCGAGGCGTCGATCAGGGTGGAGATGCGCGTCAGAAGCTCGTCCTTGACGAAGGGCTTCACCACATAGTCGTTCGCACCCGCCTCGAAGCCGGCGATCATGTCGCGCGTGCGGCTGCGCGCCGTGACCATGATGATGGGCAGGTCGATCAGCGAGAACTGGCGGCGCAGCGTGCGCGCCACTTCGAGGCCCGAGAGATCGTTCATCATCACGTCGAGAATGAGCAGGTCGGGCTTGTGTTCCAGAACGGCCTCGATGCCGGCCCGCCCATTGTCGGCGCAGATGACGCGGTATCCCTGCGGCAGGAGCACGTTGCGCAGCACCTGAAGATTGATCGGCTCGTCATCCACCACGACGATGGTCTGCGCATTGGCGTCGCCGCGCTCGGAGACGGAGGTCTCGAATGCATCGAGCGCGTTGATGGTCTGGTGCAGGCCGCCGGGATACTTGCCGCGCGCCTGTTCTGCCGCATCGGCGCTGGCGGCGGGAAGCTGCAGCACGAAGCGCGAGCCCTTGCCCGGCTCGCTGGTCGCGGTCAGCGTGCCGCCGAGCAGGGCTGCAAGATTGCGCGCGATGGCGAGGCCGAGGCCGGTTCCGCTCTTCTTCTGCGTGACATCGTCGGCTTCGGCCTGTTCGAGCGGCTGGAAGATGCGCTCCAGATTCTCGGGCGAGATGCCGCGTCCCGTGTCTTCCACGGCGATGGAAACCGTCGCGCTGTCGCCTTCGCCCTCGTGCCATGCGGTGACGTGGATGTGCCCGTCATCGACATATTTGATGGCGTTGCCGATGAGGTTGTAGAGGATCTGCTCAAAGCGCACCGGGTCGGCGATCACGGGCGGCGTCACATCGGGAATGTCCACTCTGAGGCTCACCGGCTCGCCGGAAAGCAGCGGCTCAGACAGAAGCAGAACCTGGCGCACGCTGGTGGCCACGTCGACGCCCTGAATGTCGAGCCGCATGCGACCCTGCCGGATGCGGTAGAGGTCGAGCAGGTCGTCCACGAGGCGCGACAGGCGGCGGGCCGAGAAGGTGATGAGCTGAAGCTGGTTGCGCTGTGTGGGGGCGATGTCGCCGGCAGCACCTGCGGCCAGTGTTTCGGAGATGCCGATGATGCCGTTGAGCGGTGTTCTCAGCTCATGCGAGGTGTTGGCGAGGAACTGGTCTTTCATGCGGTCGGCCTGTTCCAGCTCCGCATTCTTCTCGCCGATCTCGCGGATGTGCACTTCCAGTTCGCGGTTCTTCTGGCTGATGAGCTGAAGCTGATCGCGCAGCGCATCGCGCATGCGGGCGACGGAATGAGAGAGCCGCGCGAATTCCGTCGGCTGGTCGAATTTCGGCAGGCTCATGTCGAGCGCGCCATCGGCCACGGCCTCTGCCGCATCGGTGACGGATTTCAGCGGGCGCGTCTGCGAGCGGGCGAGATAGTAGGAAAGAAGCAGGATCAGCGGCAGTGCGAGTGCCGCCAGCGCCAGGATGAGATTGCGCAGTCTGGTGCTCGCCGCGAAGGCCGATGCGGCGTCTGCATCGACGGCGAAGAGCCAGGTGGCGTCGGGCAGGAGAAGATGTGTCCATGCCGAAAGGACGGGTGCGCCGAGCAGTCCCGTTTCGAGCATCGTCACACCGCTTTTCGCTTCCATCTCCTCCGGCACGCTGGCGCTCATGCCGGTCTTCAGGGCAGGGGCCGAAGAGGCGATGACGGCGCCGCGCGACGATATGAGGCTGAGCGTGCCGTTGACGCCTTCATGCCCGCCCAGAAGGGCGGCAAGCTTGCTGGCGGGCAGGCGCAGAATGGCAGCGCCGCTGGCGCGTTGATAAAGGTTCACGCGAACGGCGAAATAGGCGGCGAATTCGCCGGTGCGCGGGTCGCGCGCAAAATCGTAAAACACGATATGCCGGTCGTCTGCCGCGGAGCGCAATTCCATCAGCGTCCTGGAAAGCGTTGAATCGCCGTTGGTCAGGAGAGTTCCCAGATAATCGTCCTTAAAGACGGAATAGACGACCCGCCCGCGCGCATTGACGAGATAGACATTGTCGAACTCGGAGCTCTCCACGAAGGTCAGATATTCTTCGTGAAACTGGCTGTGCGCATTGGCGTAGGCGAGGGCTTCGCGCAGGAGCCGGTCATGGCTGGGCGCTTCGGCCCGCGCCGGCTCGTTCGGCCCGACCTCGAACAGGCTGCGCAGCTCTTCCGCGGCCTGCTCCTCATCGGGCGCCATCTGGCTCATGGCGTAGCTGAACCCGTAAAAGTCGCCAATCGAGTAGCGCGCGATGTTGGTCTGGGCGAGGCTTTCGGCCTGACGCTTGGCGAAAGACACATATTGTGTCAGTTCACTGGTCTTGGCATCGCGCGCAAAGGCGATCTTCTCGAAGGTTTCGCGTGCAATATTCGCGTTGACGAGGGAGTAGAAGGCGGCAGCGCTGATCGCCAGCGGCACGATCGATACCGCGAACAAGACCAATAAAAGCCGGGCCTGGAAGCCGGCCGGCAAAACCCTGCGCCAATTCATGCAATCCTCCCGAGACGGCAAAGGTGCGCCGTTCGAAGAACACGCTAGCGAACCGCGAGGGTTCCGCCAAGACCGCGTGCCCCGCCCGTAGGCGAATGCAACGAAACTGACGAAATTTACGAAATAGCAGGTGGCATTGGATTGGTCTTGTCCAGCAGAATGACTCAGCTGTTCTTGCCGGCGCGTGTCGCGCCAGGGTGGAGCCTTCGGCAAAGCAGTGGAACAGGGCGGACGGTCCGCTCGGCTCTTGAGGGAGGAAAGCATGAAACATTCGCTCACGGCGGGGCTCGTCCTTGCCGCCGGTATTCTTCAGATGCAATCGGCCGCAGCCGAGTCTGTTCTCACGGCCCTGCCGATCCAGCGCACGGCGTGGATCGAAAACTTCAATCCATACAACCAGTCCACACGGCTGCCTTCGGTCAACGATTTCATTTACGAGCCGCTGATCATTTTCAACACGCTGAAAGGCGGTGAGCCGAACTACCGTTTGGCGACGGGTTACGAATATTCCGAGGATCTGAAGTCTGTTACCGTGACCCTGCGTGAGGGCGTAACCTGGTCGGATGGAGAACCCTTCACCGCAGAGGATGTGGTTTTCAGCCTGAACCTCGTGAAGGCGCACAAGCCGCTCGACAATTACGGTCACGGCAAGCTGGTCGAATCCGCTGAAGCATTGGATGACCGGACGGTCCGCTTCACCCTGAACGACGCGAATTCCGGTGCGATCTACTCCATCGTGCGTCTTGCGGTCGTTCCCGAGCATGTCTGGGGCAGTGTCGAAGATCCGGTCACCTTCACCAATCCGAACCCCGTCGGCACCGGTCCGCTGACCGAAATCCGCCGTTTCACGCCACAGGAATACATCCAGTGCCGCAATGACAAATACTGGGATGCGGACACGCTCAAGGTCGACTGCATGCGCTTCCCGCAGATCGCGACAAACGATCAGGCACTGGCAGCAGCGGCCCGTGGCGAGCTCGACTGGATGGGTTCCTTCCTCCCCGATATCGAGAAGACCTTTGTCGGCAAGGATCCCGAGCACCACAAATACTGGTTCCCCGCCGGCTCGCTTGTCGCATTCAACGTGAACATGGAATCGAAGAACGAAGGCAACCGCGAAGCGTTCAGCGACGTGAATTTCCGTCGCGCGGTTTCCATGTCGTTCGACCGTGAAGCCATGGTTGACATCGCCGGCTACGGCTACCCGACCATCAACCAGTATCCGTCCGGCCTCGGTCAGGCCTATCACTCCTGGAACAACCCGGAAGTGGATGCCAAATTCGGCAAGTTCACCCGCTACGATGTCGAAGGTGCAAAGGCGCTTCTCGCGGAAGCGGGCTACAAGGACGCCGACGGCGACGGCAATCTGGAAACGCCGAGTGGCAAAGAGATTTCGTTCAGCATCATCGTGCCCAATGGCTGGACCGACTGGATCAACACGGTGCAGCTTGCGGTGGAAGGCCTGACCTCCATCGGCATTGAGGCGCAGGTCGCCACGCCCGAACATGCGGTCTGGTCGGAAAGCCTTATCAACGGCGATTACGATATGGCGATGAACGCCTACTTTACCGGCGTCACACCGCATTACCACTATGATCTGGGACTGCATTCGCAGAACCAGGGCAAGACCCGCTTTGGCGCAACCCGTTACTACAACGAGAAGCTGGACGGTCTGCTGGAGTCCTTCTTCCAGACGGTGGATGTCGAAGAACAGCGCGCGATCATGGACGACATCCAGATGGAGATCGGCCGCGACATGCCCTTCATCGCCGTGTTCAACAACCCGCTCTGGTACCAGTACAACACCAAACGTTTCACCGGCTTCTTCAGCGCCGAGAATCCTCAGGCCAAGCCTGTCGTTCACGACGAGACGCCTGAGCGTCTCCTGCACCTGCTCTCCCTGCGTCCGGTCGAAGATTGATAAAATCGTCGATCTGACTGCATCCTCCCACCTCCTTCCCGTTCGCGGGAAGGAGGGTTTCGAAGCAGTGTTTCTGGTGAACAGCTCCCGATCGGGGCCTCAAAGCAAAAGAAGGCGCCGGTGAAATCGGCGCAAAGAAAGGGGAGACCATGCGCTTCGTTCTGCGCAGGCTGGCGTTCTATCTCGTTGCCTTTCTCGTGGCAGCCACATTCAATTTTCTCATTCCACGGCTCATGCCGGGCAATCCAGCCGACGTGATGCTGGCCCAGGCCCAGGGCACCCTGCCGCCCGAGGCGCGCGAGGCGCTGATGGAGACTTTCGGCTTCATCAACGAACCCCTTTATCTGCAGTATCTCAAATATCTGGGCTCGATCTTCACCTGGGATTTCGGCCTCTCGGTCAAATACTATCCGACACCCGTTTATGACCTGCTCGCCCGCGCTCTGCCGTGGACGCTGTTCCTCACCGGCACGGCCACACTTGTCGCCTATGCGCTCGGCACACTGTTCGGCATCCGCGCCGCGTGGCGTCGTGGCGGCCGGTTCGACGGCGTTGTGTCCCCGCTGGCGCTGGCGTTGCAGTCGATACCCCCGGTGGTGGTGGCGATCACGGCACTGTTCGTCTTTGCCATCACGCTCAACTGGCTGCCCGCCGGCTATGCGTTCGACCCTTCGCTTGAGCCTTCGCTCAGCGGGTCGTTCCTCTCATCTGTGTTCTTTCACGCGCTGATGCCGGTTCTGTCGCTCAGCATCGTTCTGGTGGGCGGCTACCTCATCACCATGCGCAACAACATGATCGGCCAGCTCGGCGAGGATTACGTGCATCTGGCGGAGGCGAAGGGGCTTTCGGATGCCCGCGTGCGCTACAATTATGCGGCGCGCAACGCCTTCCTGCCGTCCATCACCGCCTTTGCGATCAGCCTTGGCTCGGTGTTCGGCGGCTCGCTCATCACCGAGGTGGTGTTCAATTATCCGGGGCTCGGAAACCTGCTCTACATGGGTGTGATCGCCCGCGACTTCCCGCTCATTCAGGGCCAGCTTCTCATCATGACGCTCGCCATGCTGAGCGCAAACTTTGCCGTCGACATCGCTTGTGTGGCGCTCGACCCGCGCTTGAGGAGGGCGTGATGCTCAATCTCCTGAAGATCTTCGTCCGCAACCGCAAGGCAGCCTTCGGCGTCTTCATTGTTGTGTTCTACGTGGTGGTGGCGCTGGCCGCGCCACTCATCACTTCTCACGATCCCAACAAGCGCGTGAGCCGTCCGCATCAGCCGCCGAGCGCGGAATATGTGATGGGCACCACGCGCATGGGTCGCGATGTCTACACCCAGCTTGTGTGGGGCACGCGCACCTCTCTCATGGTCGGCATTCTGGCCGGGCTCATCGTCACGCTGATCGGCACCGTGGTGGGCCTGACCGCCGCCTATTATGGCGGCGCGACGGACGAGACGCTCAACTTCGCGACCAATGTGGTGCTGGTCCTGCCGCAATTGCCGCTGCTTCTGGTTCTGGCGGCGTTTCTCGGGCAGGTGGGCCCGCTCTCCATCGCCATCATCATCGGCCTGACATCATGGGCGTGGGGTGCGCGTGTGACGCGGGCGCAGGCCATGACCCTGAAGAACCGCGAGTTCATTCAGGCTTCCCAGCTGATCGGCGAACCGGTCTGGCGCATGATCCTGGTGGAGATGCTGCCGAACCTCCTGTCGATCATCGGTTTCAACTTCATCGGCAGCGTGATCTTCACCATCATCACCCAGGCGACGCTGGAGTTCCTCGGGCTTGGCGATCCGCTCTCCGTCTCGTGGGGCACGATGCTCTACAACGCAAAGAACGCCTCGGCGATCACCGTGGGCGCATGGTGGGAGATGGCCGCGCCCTGTGTCGCCATCGTCATCATCGGCGTGGGCCTGTCGCTGCTCAATTTCGGCGTCGACGAGATTTCCAATCCGCGGCTGCGCACGCTGGGCGCCATCGGCAAGGCCATGAAGCTTCAGAAGAAGCTCGACCGCGCGCGTCTTGCGGAGAAGGAGGCATGAGCATGGAGACCGCAAAGCCGCTTCTTTCGGTGCAGAATCTGTGCGTCGACTACCTGACGCCGAATGGCACGTTCCGCGCCGTGCGCAATGTCTCGCTCGACATCGGGCAGAACGAGATCCTCGGCCTCGCCGGCGAAAGCGGGTGCGGCAAGAGCACCATCGCCTTCTCGATCATGCGGCTCCACCGGCCGCCGGCCTTCATCAGCGATGGCAGGATCCTCTTCGAGGGTGAGGACGTGCTCGCCTTTTCACGCCGCCGGCTCGAGGCCTGGCGGTGGAGCGGGTCGTCCATGGTGTTCCAGAGCGCGATGAACTCGCTGAACCCGGTGCTGACGGTCTTCGAGCAGTTCCGCGACATGCTTGCCCGCCACGAGAAGATGGGGCGCGAGGCGGCCCGCGCGAAGGCCGGCGAGATGCTGGCCATGGTGGGCATCCCCGAAGACCGGCTCGATTCATTCCCGCACCAGCTTTCCGGCGGCATGCGCCAGCGCGTGGTGCTCGCCATGGCGCTGACGCTCAAGCCGCGCCTTGTCGTCATGGATGAGCCGACCACCGCGCTTGATGTGGTGGTGCAGCGCGAGATCCTGCAGGAGATTGTGGCGCTGCGCAAAACGCTCGGCTTCTCGGTGCTGTTCATCACGCATGATCTGGCGCTGATGGCGCAGTTCGCCGACCGCATCGCGATCATGCTGGAAGGGCGCATCGTGGAGGAAGGCGAGGCGCGCAGCCTGGTGGCCGATCCGCAGCACGAATACACGCGCAGGCTCTGGGCAGCCATGCCGCGCATTGAGGGAGCAGCCGCATGAACGCCCCGCTTCTGTCGCTTGAAGGCGTGTCCAAGACCTTCCATGTGCGCCCGGTTCTGGGTGCTGTGCGCCGCGTGGATGCGCTGCGCAATGTCACCTTCTCCATCGAGCCGGGCAAGGCGCTGGCGCTGGTGGGCGAAAGCGGATCGGGCAAGAGCACCTGCGGGCGTGCCGTGATCCGCCATTTCGAACCAAGCGCCGGCACGGTTCGGTTTCGCGGCGAGAACATTTTTGAGAACCGCACCCGCAGCGGCGACCGCGCCTATCTGCGCGCGGTGCAGATGGTGTTTCAGGACCCGTTCTCTTCGCTCAACCCCACCCACACGATCCGCCACCACCTCGAACGCCCGCTGCGGCTGCATGGCGGGACGGCGGATCTCGAAGCGCGGCTCAGGCAGACGCTGGCCGATGTGGAGCTGGATCCCGACACCACGCTGGAGAAGTTCCCGCACCAGCTTTCCGGTGGTCAGCGCCAGCGTGTCAGCTTTGCCCGTGCGCTTGCGGTGGGCGCGGAGCTGATCGTTGCCGATGAACCCACCTCCATGCTCGATGTGTCGATCCGCAAATCGGTGCTCGACCTGATGCGGCGCTTGAAGGAAGAGCGCAACATCGCCTTCCTCTACATCACGCACGATATCGCGACCGCGCACTACATCGCCGAGGAAACGGCGGTGATGTATGCCGGGCAGGTGATGGAGCGCGGCCCGTCCGACGCGGTCATCCGCAGTCCGCGCCATCCCTATTCGCGTCTTCTCATTTCTGCCGTGCCCGATCCGTCGAAGCGTTTCGACGATGCCGGTGGCGACGGGCTCGCCTTCACCCGGCAGGCGGAGGCCGTGCGGGCAAGTGCGGCGCGTCCCATCTCCGGCTACCGTGAAGTTGCGCCAGACCATTTCGTTGCCTGTTCGGATGCAGACCATGACTGATATGCTCGTGCCCCTCTACAAGCTTCCGCCGGCCAAGCCCGTGGCGGAGGGCATTGTCATTCGCCGCGCCATCGGGCCGGAAATGCATGTGGTGTGCGATTTCGCCGAAAAGCATTTCAGCCGCAACTGGGCCAGTGAATGCGCCGTGGCCATGGCGGCGCAGCCGGCCAATGTTCTGGTCGCGGTGGAAGACGGAAAGCTTCTGGGCTTCGCCTGCTACGACGCCACGGCGAAGGGCTTCTTCGGCCCGACCGGTGTTGACGAGGCCGCGCGCGGGCGCGGCGTCGGGGCGGCGCTGCTCATGGCCACGCTCCAGGCGATGCGCGACGCGGGCTATGTCTATGGTGTGATTGGCGGAGCCGGACCCATCGAGTTCTACAAGAGCCAGTGTGGCGCAATCGAGATTCCCGGCTCCACCCCCGGCATCTATGGCGACATGCTGCGCTGAGCGGTTGGCGTTGCGGCATGAGGTCGTGGCCGGTCAATCTTGCCGATTTGATTGGTCCTGACCCTATGCCTCGCCCGAAAATGATTTATACGTGGCGCCGAAACGCATCCTTTGAACTGGTGGGTGAAAATGTCGAACCGCGTTGCCTGGCACGAACTGTCGAAACTGTCTGCTGAAGAGCGCAAGACGCTCTTGACGCGAACGGAAGACGATCTCACCCATTTCCTGGAGAATGTCGCGCCCATCGTAGAGGCGGTGCGCAAGGAAGGCGATGTGGCGCTCTCCCGCTTCGCGCGCATGTTCGACAAGGCACAGGTAGAGCCCGACGAGATCGCGGCGACGGAGGAGGATTTCGAAGCCGCCTTCAAGGCGCTCGATCCGGAGATGATCGAGACGCTGGAATTCTGCGCCGACAACATCCGCCGTTTCCACGAGGCGCAGCGCCCGCAGGAAATGTGGATGAAGGAAATCCGCCCCGGCGTGCTGGTGGGCGAGCGCGCCACACCCATCGACAGCGTTGCGCTCTATTCGCCGCGCGGCAAGGGCACCTTCCCCTCCATGACGCTCATGACGGCGATCCCGGCCGTGGTGGCCGGCGTGCCGATGCCCATCGTGCTCACCCCGCCCGGACCGGACGGCAAGGTGGATGCGGCGACGCTGGTTGCCGCGCGCATTGCCGGCGTGAAACACGTCTACAAGGCCGGTGGCGGTCAGGCCGTCGCCGCCGCAGCCTTCGGCACGGACACGGTGCCGCGCTGCGCCAAGTTCGAAGGCCCCGGCAGCCCGTGGATCGCCGCCGCCAAGCGCCTGCTTCAGGGCCAGATCGCCTCGCGGCTTCCTGCCGGCCCGACCGAGAGCATCGTGCTGGCCGATGAGAGCGCCGATCCCGAGATCGCGGCGCTCGACCTTCTGGTCGAGGCCGAACACGGCAGCGACAGCTCCAACTTCTTCGTCACCTGGTCGCGCGAGGTCGCGGAAAAGGTGCGCGACGCACTGCCGAAATACTGGGCCGAGATGAGCGCCGAGCGCGTGCGCTATTCTTCCGATGTTCTGGGCGGCACAAGCGGCGGTATCGTTCTGGCCGACACGCCGGAAGAGGCGTTCGCCTTCGTCAACGACTACGCGCCCGAGCATCTGCAGATCCTGTCCAAGACGCCGTTCGAGTATCTGTCGCGCGTCCGCAATGCGTCGGAAATCCTGCTGGGCGAATATGCGGCGGGCTCCATGGCCAATTACGCGATGGGGCCGAACGCCGTCCTGCCGACCTCCGGCATGGCGCGCGCGCACTCGCCGCTCGGCGTGCACGACTTCATGAAAACCTCGTCCATCGGGCACGTGACCGCACAGGGCTATGCCGAGTTCGCGCCTCATACGCTGCGCTTTGCCCGCTATGAGGGCTTCGACGCCCATGGAAATGCGGTGACGAAGCTCAGGAACAATCACGTGGAGAAGGGCGAGTAGAGCGCGAAGCGGCCTTCAAGGAAACGCAACCAGCGCGCAACGCTTGACAGAACCATCTGCAAAGCGCATTGCAACCGCCCCTTGCAACCCACCGGTGTTCCCATGCTGCCCCTTGCATCGCTCGGCGAGCGCATTGTCATTCTCGGCCCGTCCAACGCGGGTAAATCAACGCTGGCTCTCGCCCTGTCCGAAAAACTCGGGCTTCCGGCGGTCCATCTCGATCAGCTACAGCATCTGCCGGGCACCGACTGGCAGACGCGGCCGGAGGCCGAGTTCAGGGCTTTGCACGATGCGGCGATTGAGGAAGAATACTGGGTGATGGAAGGAAACTACTCCCGCCTCATGCCGCAGCGGCTGGCTCGCGCCACCGGCATCATCCTCATCACGTCCAGCCCGTGGCTGCGCATCGGGCGCTATCTGAAGCGCACGCTGGTCAACCGGGCTGACCGCGCCGGGCATCTGGAAGGCGCGCAGGACAGCATCAAATGGGAGATGATCCACTGGATCCTCGTCAAGACCCGCAACAGCGATGCCAAATACGCAGATGTTGTTCGCAGGTCCGGCCTGCCAGCCGTTGAATGCCGGACGGCCCGCGCGCTGAATGATCTCTACCACGCCTGGGAGCTTCAGTCCCCGGTCAGATAGAGGGGAGCGCGCGGCACACCCAGCCCCTGAAGCTGAAGCCCGCATAGAAAAGCTCGATATCGCCGAAACCGGCTTCCGCCAGCAGGGCTTCATCTTCCTCCGGTGCCAATGCGGGCAGGTTCTGTCGCATCGCTGCGATCTGGGCCATCACCTTGCCCGATACCTCACCCGATGCTGCGTGAAAGGCCGCATTGCGCCTGAGCCAGCGTTCGCCGGCTGGCGTTTCGATGGGAAAGCTGTGATGTGCCACGACAAGCGGCGCTCCGGGCTGAAGCCGGGAATGCAGCGTCCGCAGCGTGTCGAGCCGGGCCTCACGCGGCAGAAAATGCAGGGTGAGGAAGCAGGAGGCGCCATCGAAACGCTTCTCGGGTGCGTCCTCGATATAGCCCTGGCGGAAGGTAACCCGGTTTTGCAGGTCGCCAAGCGTGGCACGGGCCAGCGCCAGCATATCGGCAGAAGGGTCCACTCCCTCGAAGCGCCAGCCGGGATGGGCGAGTGCGAAGGCCCGAAGCTCAACTCCGCCGCCCGCACCCAGCACAAGAACGCGGCCCTTCTGCGGAACATGCTCTGCGAGAAGAATACCGGCCATGCGATGCATGTCGGCAAGGCCCGGTACCTGCCGCATCACCCGCTCCTCATACCCGTCTGCCGGAGTGGTGGCTGTCATCTGTGAAGGAGGCATGTCGCGTCCTATCCGGGCCAGACCAGCGAGCGGTGAACCTGCGCGCCGGCCATCGCCCCGTCCGCCACGGCAAGCGAAACGGAATGCGGCACCAGCGCGACATCGCCGCAGGCAAAGGCGCCCGAAACGCTGGTTTCCTTGGACGCATCCGTTTCGACCTGCGTCCCCATCGGCGTCTCCTGAAGCGCACAGCCAAACGCTACTGGAAGGTTGCTGGCCGGCTCCACCCGCGGCGCCACAAAGAGCCCCGAAAAAGAGAGGACCCGCCCGTCCGCAAGTTCCACATCCGCGTCATTGGCGATGCGTGCGATGCCGGTCGTTTCGATGTTTGCACCGCGCTGGATGAGCCTCTCCCTTGTCTCCGGGTCGAGCGTCAGCGCATCGTTGGGCAGGAAGGTGACCTCACCCCACTCGGTCAGAAGCTCGGCCTGATGGGTCGACATTTCGCCGCTGCCGATCACGCCAATGCGCCCCTGGTTCAGCTCATACCCATGGCAGTAAGGGCAATGGAAAATGTGACGGCCCCAGCGCTCTGCCATGCCCTCGATGGCCGGCAGATGGTCGCGCACGCCCGTGGCAAAGATAACCCGGCGGCCGGGATGGTGCGCGCCATCAGCGCATTCGACGACAAACCGGTCGCGCTCGCCGGAAACGGCAGTGGCGCGGGCGGTGATCATGTTCACGGTTGGATATGCCTGCAATTGACGCCGGGCCTCCAGCGCGATCTGTGCCGGATCGGCGCCGTCGCGGCTCAGAAATCCGTGGGAGTGCCTGGCCGCACGATTCCGTCTTTCGCCCGCATCGATAACCAGCACCCTGCGCCGCGCTCTGGCAAGCTGCAGCGCCGCGGCCATGCCGGCATAGCTGCCGCCGATGATGATGACATCCTGTTTCATATTCATAGGTCCTGACCCTGGGCCCCCTGCCTGCGGCGCTCGGCGTACCGTCTAGAGAAATCGGCGGCGAGGTCGGCAAGCGTGATTTGAGAGAATCGCTCCAGAAGCAGCGCTTCTGCCTTGATGAATGTGTCGTCGAGCGCCGCATTGACCGCCTGCTCAACCAGGCATTCGGGCGTCTCATTGCGGTTTCCGATGGCAAAGAATGCGGGCTCGCCCAGGGCAGCATGCAACTGCCGGAGCGTGACGGTCCTGAGGTCTGCCGCGATGCGCCATCCGCCGGCCGGCCCGCGATCCGACGTCACGATCCCCGCCTTGCGCAACAGCCCCATCGTGCGCCGCACGACCACGGGATTGGTGCCGAGGCACTTGGCCAGCGTCTCGGATGTCATCGCCCCGTCCGCTTCGTGCATGTGAAGCAGCGCATGCAGGACGGAGGAAAGGCGGCTGTCTCGTTTCATGTAACTTATGTAGTTACGATTCGAGGCATGCGTCAAGGGGAGAAGCTTGCTTCCATGTAATCGTTCAGGTCGGATTCTTGACAGGTGAGCATTGCGTGTGTATCTATGCTTATAACAACACCCCCCAGGCGATCAGTTGTAAAACTGAGCTCAATACCGGGGGGTTCCTTTTATCTGCACTGCGGTACAGTGAAATACTCCAAGACACCGACGGGTATTGCTGAGCAAGTCGACCTGTTGATCGAGCGGGGGATGGCGGTCCCATCGCGGGAAGATGCGGAGTTGTGGCTTGCATCAGTCGGTTACTACCGGATGAGCACTTATTGGCTTCCACACGAAGAAGTGGCTCCAGAAGGCAAGGTTCGCAGTAAACGTTTCAAAGCAGGCACGCATTTCAACAGCATTAGAGATACATATATTTTTGATCGACGGTTGCGCCTTCTTCTAATGGAGGCAATAGAGCGTATCGAAATTCATCTGCGCTCACGTTGGACCTATCGACTGGTCCATAAGTATGGTGCACACGCTCATCTGGACCACAGCCTGTTTGGCGATGGATTGCGTCACAGTGAGCAGCTTGTACGATTAGCGCGATCAGTCGACTCTTCTAAAGAGACTTTTGTAATTCACTATAAAGGCAAGTACACGGAGCCCTACTCTCCACCCCTTTGGGCTGCCACGGAACTGATGTCATTGGGCGAACTGTCGAAATGGTTTCAGGCAACAAAAGACAGCAGCGTTAAATCGGCTGTTGCGGCGGATTTGGGATTGCCATCCGGGCAGGTCACAGAGGGCGTTCTGCAGGTTTTGTCTTTTGTGCGGAATATATGCGCGCATCACGCTCGACTATGGAATCGTCGTATCCTGAAGCGCATACCCAAAATCAATCACTGGAACAATGATCTGGTACTGGTTGAACACAAGGGACAGCGCCAGAACGACAATCACATATACAATGTTCTGATTGTACTATTGCGCCTCTTGGATCATCAGCGAACCGACAGCAGCTTTCGGATGAGGTTAAGGGGGCTCTTGGAAGGGGTATCTTCTGAGCATCGCCGCGACATGGGCTTTCCCGGGGATTGGAGGCAACGCCCTGCTTGGGTGCAAACGGGACAGCGATAGAGCAATCGTTCGCTATTTTCCGCCCGCACACCCGCTGCAATTGCCACGAATCTCGATTGTCGTCTTGGCCGGCCTGAAACCGTGCGAGCGGGTCCAGCCATCGAGCCGGTCCTTCACCACGTCGTCGGAAAACTCTTCCACCTTGCCGCAGGCCTCGCAGATGGCAAAGGCGATCAGTTCCTGTTCATGGCAGTTGGGATGCGCGCAGGCGACGAAGGCGTTGAGGCTCTCCAGCCGGTGCACCAGCCCCAGCTCCGTCAGTTTTTCGAGCGCGCGATAGACCTGCAGCGGCGCGCGCAGCCCGTCGCCGCGCAGACGGTCGAGGATCGTGTAGGCGCTGAGCGGAGCCTCTGCGCCGGAAAGCGTTTTCATCACCAGCGCCTGGTTGCGTGTCAGATCGGCACTCATGGTTTTGTCTCCGTAGAGGGTGTATCGGAGGGCGCTTCACCTTTCGCCATGGGTGAGGGCGTCAGGCTCAGAAGGAAGAGCACGAGCGCCGCCACCACGATGGACGGTCCCGAAGGTGTATCGAATTGCAGCGACGCCGTCAGCCCGCCGACAACCGAAAATGCACCGATCAGCGCGGCGAGCACGGCCATGACCTCCGGCCCGCTGGCAAAGCGGCGCGCCGTGGCCGCCGGGATGATCAGCAGTGCGGTGATGAGCAGGATGCCCACAAGCTTCATGGCAATGGCAATCACCGCCGCCATCAACAGCATGAAGACGAGGCGCGAGCGTTCGGGCTTCAACCCCTCGGCCTGCGCGATGTCTGGGTTGACCGTGGCTGCCAGTAGCGGCCGCCACAGCCAGACGAGCAGGGCAGTCACTGCCGCTCCCCCGGCATAGATCACCGCAATATCGGCCTTCGACACCGCGAGAATGTCGCCGAACAGAAAGCCCATCAGGTCCACCCGCACCCACGTCATGAAGGCGACCATGACAAGGCCGAGCGCAAGGGTGGAATGCGACAGAATGCCGAGCAGCGCGTCGGTGGAAAGCGCCCGCCGCCGTTCCAGGAAGATGAGCGCCAGCGAGGCAAGTGCGGCCACCAGGAACACGCCCACCATGAGGTTGATGTCCATGACCAGAGACAGCGCCACGCCCAGAAGTGCGGAATGCGCCATCGTGTCGCCGAAATAGGCCATGCGCCGCCACACGACGAAACAGCCGAGCGGACCCGTCACCAGGGCAAGGCCGACACCGGCGACAAGCGCGCGGATAAAGAAATCATCGAGCATCGCTGCCCCCCTTTGCCGGCGCTTCGGAGCCCGCATGGTCATGGTGGTGGTGACCGTCATCCTTGTGGCAGTGCTCGGTGATCGTTCCATCGGCATGGCGCACACGGCCGTCGGCCAGATGCGTGTGGTCATGGTGGTGGCGATAGAGCGCCAGCGATTCTGCGGCGCGCGTGCCGAACAGTTTTCTGTATTCGGGGCTGTCCATCACGCTCTGCGGTTCGCCACGGCAGCACACATGGCCGTTCAGGCAGATCACCGTGTCGGTGTCGGCCATCACGATGTGCAGGTCGTGCGAGATCATCAGTATGCCGCAGCCCGTCCGGTCCCTTATGTCGCGGATCAGCTCGTAGAGCGCCACCTCGCCCGTGAAATCCACGCCCTGAACCGGCTCGTCGAGCACCAGAAGGTCCGGTTTGCGCAGCATGGCGCGGGCCAGAAGCGCGCGCTGGAATTCGCCACCGGAAAGGGCAGCCACCTGCCGCTCCGCCAGATGCCCCACGCCCGCAGCCTCAAGAGCGGCACGGATCTCCTGCCGGCCTGCCGGTGCCGTCAGCGTCATCAGCCGTTCCACACTGAGCGGGAGCGTCCAGTCGAGCGCCACTTTCTGCGGCACATAGCCCACTCTCAGCGTGCCTGCCCGGTGCACATGGCCCTCGCTCGGCTGGATGATGCCGATCGCCGTCTTGGCCGTCGTGCTCTTGCCGGATCCGTTGGGCCCGATCAGCGTCACGATCTCGCCTCGCCGCACCGAAAGGTCAACCCCGCGCACCAGCCAGCGCCCGCCGCGGCTGACCCCGGCATTGTGCATCTCCACCAGCATGTCGCTGGAGGTCTGTGCCAATGATTTTGATTTTTCCAGCATGTGAATTTTTCCGACTTGTCAGCGGATATGGCACACGTTATAGCGTAACGCAAGGATATGTAATGTCATAACATTTGCGCCAGCAAGGGCCAAGTGGAGAGCCGGTGTTGTGGCTGCATGTCCGTCTGTTCGTTCGACGCCTGACAGGAGCCAGCCATGAAATCGTTTCGCCTTTCCCTCGCTGCCGCAGCATCCGCCCTCACGCTGCTTGCTTCGGCCGGGGCAACCGGCGCTTCCGCAGCCGATCTGGAGGTCGTGGCTTCCATCAAGCCGGTGCACTCCCTGGTGGCCGGGGTGATGGAAGGTGTCGGCGAGCCGCAGCTCATCCTGCAGGGCGCCGGCTCGCCGCACACCTATTCCATGCGTCCCTCCCAGGCGCGCATGCTGGCCGCTGCCGATGTGGTATTCTGGGTCGGCCCCAATCTGGAGGTCTTTCTGGCGAAGCCGCTTGAGACGCTGGCCGGCGAGGCAAAGCTGGTAAGCCTCTCCGAAAGCGAAGGCATCACGCTTCTCGACATGCGCGAGGGCGGGGCGTTCGAAGCGCATTCCCACGGCGATGAAGACGGTCATGGTGATCATGAGGAAGGCCATGATCACGAGGAGGGTGAGAAGGATCACGCCGAAACGGACCATGCCCATGATGACCATGCCCATGACGACGATGCACATGACGACGAAGCACATGAGGGACACGACCACCACGATCATGGCCCGGACGCGCATATCTGGCTCGACCCGGAAAATGCGAAAAGCATCGTCAATGCCATCGCCGAGGCCCTGAGCGAAGCCGACGCCGGGAATGCCTCAACCTACGCAGCCAATGCGGCAAGGCTCAACGAGCGCATCGAGGCGCTGGAAACGGAAATCGCAGCCGGGCTGGAGCCGGTGAAAGAGCGTCCCTTCATCGTTTTCCACGATGCCTATCAGTATTTCGAAAAGCGCTTCGGCCTTGCCGCGGCGGGGTCCATCACGGTCAGCCCGGAAGTCATCCCCGGAGCACAGCGCGTGGATGAAATCCGCACAAAGGTCAGCGAACTCGACGCCGCCTGCGTCTTCGCCGAACCCCAGTTCGAGCCACGTCTCGTGGAAGTCGTCACCGAGGGAACCAATGCCAGATCTGGTGTTCTCGATCCGCTCGGTGCCGAGATCGCCGATGGCCCGGATCTCTATTTCGAGCTGATGCGCGGCATGGCGGCTTCCTTCAGGGGCTGTCTGACGAAGTAAGGAAAAAGCGGAAATCGGATTCCTTCCGCGATTGCCGGGGATTGGGTGCCGCCGCCGCGTCAGCGTTTCGGCAAAACGATGAACGTCCCGGCCCACGGCCGGCAAAGCCAAGGGGATCGCCTGGCACACAAGCCCCCAGGGTCAGGCGGGCGCCCGGTTCAGACAGTGCCTGTTCCGGGCGCCGTTCACTGGGCCATGGCGCTCATGATCGAACATCGGGGGAGGGCGGTATCGGCGCACGGGTCTGCGCACATCCAGCCCTTCTCAAAAGCAGACTTCAGAACCGGCAAAGGTGTCGGTCCCCAAGGGGCCTTCAGGGGTGCCCATGCCCCCAACACACACAGCCCCCCCCGTTGGGGGGCGCAGCAAGATTTCAACCTGATGTCGAAACGTTATAACAGTAAGGAGAATTGCAATGCGACCGTTCAACCGTCTTATGAACACGGGCGTTCTCGCACTGGGCACGGCGCTCGCCGCCATCCAGCCCGTTCACGCGGACGATCACGAGGCGTGGCGCCTCTTCATCGCCGATCACACCGCGCCGGAGCTTCGCGTGCTCGATGCGGAAAAGGGCGAGACGATTGAAACCTTCTCGCTTAAAGCTCCGGCCCGCATCTATGCGACCGAGAGCAATGAAACCGTCTTCGCCGTCCAGCGCGATGCCAACACGGTCACGGCTTTCTCGACCGGCATTCACTTCGACGACCATGGCGACCATGCCGATATCGAGGTCACGGCACCCAGGGCGCTGGAAGGCTCTGTCGACGGCGAGCGCCCGGTGCATTTCGTGGCGCATTATGGCGAGATCGCGCTCTTCTTCGATGGCGAAGGCGTTGCGCGGCTTGTGTCGGAGAAGGCGGTCACCGAGGGAAAGCCCGACATCCGCGAAATCACGACCTCGGCACCGCACCATGGCGTTGTGATCCCCTATGGCGCACACGCAATCGTCACAGTGCCCAACAGCAAAGACCCGAGCGAACTGCCCGAGGGTGTACAGGTGGTGGATGCAAAGGGCGCAGCCATCGGCGAATCCGTTGCCTGCCCCGGTTTGCACGGTGAGGCGACTTCGGGCAACATCACGGCAATCGCCTGCGATACGGGCCTGCTGCTCGTCACGGGCGGACGCAGTGCGGTTCCTGAAATCCGTCACATTGCCTATACCGACGGTCTGCCGGACGACCTCAAGGTCTCCACGCTCGCCGGCGGCAAGGCGCTGCAGTATTTCCTCGGAAATTTCGGCAAGTCCAATCTCGTGCTGATCGACCCGGAAGATGAAGACGCCTTCCGCCTGATCGAGCTTCCCGTGCGTGCCGTGCATTTCGTGGTGGACCCGGTGCGGCCCAAATTCGCCTATGTCTTCACCGAGGACGGCAAGCTCAACCGCATCAATGTCCTGTCCGGCAAGATCGACCAGTCGCTTGAGCTGACCGCACCCTATTCCATGGACGGTCACTGGTCAGACCCGCGCCCGCGCATTGCCGTCACGCATGACGAGATCGTGGTCACCGACCCGCTCAAAAGCGTTGTCCATGCCGTCGATGCTGCGAGCTTCGAGAAGGCCCGCGACATAGCGGTCGAGGGCATGCCCTACAACATCGTCGCCGTCGGCGGCTCGGGCGAAAGCCACGAAAACCACTGATCGCGGGCCAACCCCGCAAAAAACAAAGCCCCGCCTTTCTTTCCGGCGGGGCTTTGCATTTTCATGCCATGGTTCGATCAGTGACGGGAAAGCCAGTCGTCGATCTCGCGCTCGGCCTCTTCCTCAGCCTTGCCGTAGCGTTCCTGCAGCTTGCCGGCGAGCTCTTTGCGGTTGCCGCGAACGACATCCAGGTCGTCATTGGTGAGCTTGCCCCAGTGCTGCTGGACCTTGCCCTTGAACTGTTCCCAATTGCCTTCGATCTGATTCCAATTCATGTCGGTATCCTTCCGCTTTTGAAAGGAGTGCACTCCGGTTGAGGTCATCGGCCTAGGTGGCTCGATAATGCGCGAGGCACGATGTGGTTCCCGCCTTGTTTTCGCCATATGCCGATTTGAACGCCGGGGCTCCTGTCCCTAGATTAAGCGGGAAAGGAACCTTTGATGGAAAGCCAGCCCGCGCCTTTCGTGCCGCCTGCGCCGCGCCCGCGCACCAGCCCGCCCTCTACTTTCGAGATGATGCGCATCGTCTATCGCAATCCGCTCGAACTGTGGGGCGAGCCCTCCTACAACGAACCGTGGATTTCCATCGACAACACGATCGGCGGCCCGCTCGTCATCGCCAATGATCCGGGCCTCATCCGCCATGTCCTCGTCGACAATGCGAAAAACTACAGGATGGCCCGCGTGCGCCAGAAGATCCTGCGCCCCATCCTGCGCGATGGCCTGCTAACGGCGGAAGGCGCGGTCTGGCGTCGTTCGCGCAAGGCCATGGCGCCGGTCTTCACCCCGCGCCACATCGCCGGCTTCGCCAGGCCGATGCTCGAGCGCACCCAGGCCTTCGTCGCACGATACGAAAACGCAGACGAGCCGGTCGATGTCTCCCGCGACATGACGCTGCTCACCTTCGACATTCTCGCCGAGACGCTCTTTTCCGGCGAGATCGCCGGCGAGCCCGGCAGTTTCGCGCATCAGGTGGATCGCCTGTTCGAGACCATGGGCCGCGTCGACCCGCTCGATCTTCTGGGCGCACCCGACTGGCTCCCGCGCATCACGCGTCTTCTGGGCCGCAATTCGCTAAAGTTCTTCCGCGACATCGTCGCCGAGACGATGGCCATGCGCCGCGAGAAGATGGCGTCCGGCCACGACGTGCCGGAAGATTTCCTCACGCTCCTCCTGCGCGCCGAGGGGCCGGAAGGCCTCACCCGTGCGGAGATCGAGGACAACATCATCACCTTCATCGGTGCCGGCCACGAGACCACGGCGCGCGCACTCGGCTGGACGATCTACTGCCTCGCCTCAGCCCCGTGGGAGCGCGAAAAGGTCGAGGCTGAGATCGATGCGGTGCTCGCCCGCGAACCCGATCCCGTTCGCTGGCTCGATGCCATGCCCTTCACCCGCGCCGCCTTCGAGGAGGCGATGCGGCTTTATCCACCCGCGCCCTCGATAAACCGCGAAGCGCTAGCGGAAGATCGCTACCGCGATTTCACCATCGTCAGGGGTGCGCAGGTTCTGGTCATGCCGTGGACGGTCCATCGCCACCGGCTGTTATGGGCGGAGCCGGATGCCTTCATGCCGTCGCGTTTCCACCCCGGGAACCGCGAAGAGCTCGACCGCTATCAATATCTGCCCTTCGGCGCCGGCCCGCGCGTGTGCATCGGCGCCAGTTTCGCCATGCAGGAAGCGGTCATTGCGCTCGCCATTCTCCTCTCCCGCTTCCGCTTCGACACGCTGCCGGAAACGAAGCCCTGGCCTGTCCAGAAGCTCACCACCCAGCCCCAGGGCGGCCTGCCCATGCGCGTCACCCGCCGCTGAAACGGCTTCAGAATAAGGATCACCACCAGAGCCGCTTTCTCCCCACAACCCCAAACCCTCGTCATCCTATGATCAAGACATAGGACGACGAGGGAGTAGAAGCGCGTCCCCTATTCGCTACTCGCTATTCGCTACTCGCTCCCTTCCTCCCCCATCACCGCCTTGCCTTTCAACGGCGGTTGCATAAAGTGCAACCCGTAGCGACCGGGGGAAGCATGGACGTCGAGGCATTCATAGAGCGCTGGACCGCGCGCGAGGGCGGGGCAGAGCGCGCCAATTACGCCATGTTCATCACCGAATTGTGCGATGTGCTGGGCCTGCCCCATCCCGATGTCGCCGGCTCTGAAACCGCGCTGAATGACTATGTGTTCGAGCGCGCCGTCAAGCCGCGCAGGAGCGAAGGCACCACCGCCCCAAAGCGCATCGACCTTTATAAGAAAGGCGCCTTCATCCTGGAGGCCAAGCAGTCGCGCATGAAACAGGGGCGCGGCGCCGAGCAGCCGGCGCTCTTTGCCGAAGAGCCCGCCCCGCGCGGCAAACGCACCGTCGCCCGCGGCTGGGACCGCATGATGCTGGAGGCGCGCCGT
Organism: Nitratireductor lacus; assembly: GCF_056431025.1. NCBI lineage: Bacteria > Pseudomonadati > Pseudomonadota > Alphaproteobacteria > Hyphomicrobiales > Phyllobacteriaceae > Nitratireductor > Nitratireductor lacus. The sequence continues at coordinate 185,805 of NZ_JBWKMB010000002.1, forward strand.
CAGGCGGAGGATTATGTCTTCCGCCTCGATGCCAGCCATCCCGCGCCGCCCTTCATTCTCGTCTGCGATGTCGGCCACGCCATCGAGATCTTTGCCGATTTCACCGGCACCGGCCGCGCCTACGACCAGTTTCCCGACCGCCGTGGCTTCCGCATCTATATGGAAGATCTGCGCGACGAGGCGATCCGCGAGCGCCTGCGCAAGATCTGGACCGATCCCGAAGCGCTCGACCCCACGCGCGAATCCGCCCGCGTCACCCGCGAGATCGCCGAAAGGCTCGCCGCCGTCAGCAAGGCGCTGGAGAAGAAGCACCCGCCCGAAGAGGTGGCGCATTTTCTCATGCGCTGCATTTTCACCATGTTCGCCGAGGATGTGGCGCTCCTGCCGGAGGCCTCCTTCACCGGCCTTCTGGAAGACTGCACCAAATCGCCCGATGCCTTCGTCCCGCTGGTCGAGGAGCTCTGGAAGAAGATGGACGCGCCAAGGCGCGACGACCGTTTCTTCTCCGCCTTCCGCACCCATCTGCGCCATTTCAACGGCAATTTGTTCAAGAATGCCCGTGCCTTCCCGCTGGGGCGGGAAGAGATCGGCGAGCTCTGGCAGGCGGCAAAAGCAAAATGGACCGAGGTCGACCCCGCCATTTTCGGCACGCTGCTCGAACAGGCGCTGGAGCCCACCGAGCGGCGCAAGCTCGGCGCGCATTACACCCCGCGCACCTATGTGCAGCGTCTGGTGGAAGTCACCGTCATGGAGCCCCTGCGCGACGACTGGCGCAAGGTGCTCACCCGCGCCGAAACCGCCAAGGAGAGCGGCAAGGAAAAGGACGCCGTAAAACTGGTCAAGGCGTTCCACCACCAGCTTTGCGAAACCCGCGTGCTCGACCCCGCCTGCGGCACGGGCAACTTCCTCTATGTCAGTCTGGAGCTGATGAAAAAGCTCGAAGGCGAGGTGCTGGAAACGCTGGCCCGCCTTGGCGAGACAGAGGCGCTGGGGCTGGAGGGCGAAACCGTCGATCCGCACCAGTTTCTCGGGCTGGAGATCAACCCGCGCGCCGCGGCAATCGCCGAGCTTGTCGTGTGGATCGGCTATCTGCAACAGCATTATAAAAACCGCGACGGCCACCCGGCCGAGCCGATCCTCAAGGCGTTCAGGAACATCAATTTCGGCCGGCGCGAGGGCTATGACGCGGTGCTGACATGGGATGGCCATCCCGTGCCGACAATCGTGGAAAAGGATGGCGAGCGCGTGGAAGCCTGCCCCAATCCACGCCGGCCCGACTGGCCGGAGGCGGAGTTCATCGTCGGCAATCCGCCCTTTGTCGGCGGCGGGACAATTCGCTCCCGCATGGGCTCGCTCTATGCCGAGGCGCTGTGGGCCGCCCACAAACACATGAATGAGAGCGCGGATTTCGTCATGTATTGGTGGGACCGCGCCGCCGAGCTTCTGACGCGAAAGCAAACCCCGCTGCGCCGTTTCGGCTTCGTCACCACCAATTCCATCAGCCAGGTGTTTCAGCGCCGTGTCATGGAGCGCCACCTCAATGCCAAAAAGCCCATAAGCCTCATCTATGCGGTGCCCGACCACCCCTGGACCAAGGCCACCCGCGACAGCGCGGCGGTGCGCATCGCCATGACCGTGGGCGCGGCCGGCAGCCATGAGGGGCTTCTGCGCGATGTGGTGCGCGAGGCGGCGCTGGACACGGACGAGCCGAGGATCGTGTTTGAAAACCGGGTGGGGAAGATCAATTCGGATTTGAGCGTGGGGGTGGATGTAACCAACATCACAACGCTCTTGGCGAATGCCGGTATCGCACATGATGGTGTGAAACTGCATGGGAAAGGGTTTCTTGTTTCACGCGCTGAAGCAACACTTCTAGGCTTGGGGCAAAGCGACGATTTGGCAAACCACCTACGTCCTTATCGGAACGGTAGAGATATTGCGCACAGATCGAGAGATCTATTCGCAATCGACCTTTTGGGTCTTGAATCATCAGAAGTTCGAGAGAAATATCCAAAAGTTTATCAGCATATACTGGAGCATGTTAAGCCGGAAAGAGAGAAAAACAAAAGAGATAGTTACAGAAATAGATGGTGGATATTTGGCGAACCCCGCAGAGATATGCGTCCAGCGATAAATTCCATTGAAAGAATTATTGCAACGGTAGACACGTCACGACATAGAGTTTTTCAGTTCTTTGATTGCCATTATATTTTGGATGATAAATCTGTTATAATTGCTGACCGAGATGCTGATATTTTGGCGGTAGTTTCTTCTAGAATACATATCCGCTGGTCGCTTCGAACCGGCGGCTGGCTCGGACAAGGCAACGACTCCGTTTACACCAAGACGCGAACGTTCGACCCCTTCCCATTCCCCGACCCCTCCGATGCCCTGCGCGAAAAGCTCCGCGCTGCCGGAGAAGAACTCGATGCCACGCGCAAAAAGGTTCTGGCCGAGCATCCCGATCTCACCATGACCGGGCTTTACAACGTTCTGGAAAAGCTCAAGTCCGGCGAGGCGCTTTCGGACAAGGACGAGGATGTGAAGACGCGCGGCCTCGTGCTGATCCTCAAAGAGCTGCACGAAACCATCGACCGGCTCACCGCCGAGGCCTATGGCTGGCCGCACGATCTCTCCGACGAGGATATCCTCGAACGGCTGGTCGCGCTCAATGCCGAGCGGGCGAAGGAGGAGGCGGCAGGCCATGTGCGCTGGCTGCGGCCAGAATATCAGATCCCCCGTTTCGCAAAGGGCGCTGCCGCAAAAAGCGGCGAGCTTGCGCTCGATGCGCCGGTGGTCGCCATCGACAGGGACAGGCCCTCCTTCCCCACCGATGCCTACGAGCAGCCGCTCGCGGTGGAGCGCATTCTTGCCGTCGAGGCCCGCCCCATGGCGGCAGCCGAGATCGCCCGCCAGTTCAAGCGCGGCGGCAAGCGCATCGAGGGCCGGGTGGAGCAGCATCTGCGCACGCTGGCCGCCTATGGCCACGTCACCGCGCTGCCCGACGGCACCTACGCCGCCCGCCGCGCCGCCTGAGCCCCCACCTTCGTCATCCTCGGGCTTGACCCGAGGACCCATGCCGCAACACCGGGGATAAACTCCGGCCTCCAAGAAACCGCCCCACTTTTTCTCACCCGCACCCCGTCACCCCCGCAAAGGCATGGCTCCCATGGTCAAGCCATAGGATGACGAGGGAGTTGAAGCGCGGTCCCTACTCGCTATTCGCTACTCCCTATTCGCTCTTTTCTCCCCACCCCCAAAACCGCCACTACACTTCCCCTATCGCCCCTGTCGGGAACCGGGTCCGGAGCCGGGGATCAGGAGGGGCGACGGCAGCCTCCCCCTCGGGTTCGGTGACCCGAGGCCTGTGAGGGCCCGCGAAAGGCCGGCGGCCGGCATCATGTCGGTTGCGGAAAAGCCGCTAGGGCGACGTTTGCCCGAGTGACCGGCCGGCAGACGGGACAGCGGCCGGCGGGGCGCGCTTTTCGCGCCACTTCAATTCCCAACAGAGAGGCACGAAAAACGCGCCCCGTTTCCCGAACGATCCAAACCCCGGCGGCAACCCCGCGCGGCAACGTTGGAGCCTGCCCGAAATGCCCGCGCCACACCACCCCGTCATCCCGGGCTTGACCCGGGACCCATTGGAAGAATGTGCAGGAGCACGGCCCGGTCCTCACCCCGGCACCACCAGCCGCACCCTCTGCGGCACCCGGCCACGCCTCTCAATGGGTCCCGGCTCTCGCTCCGCTCGGCCGGGATGACGACGATGAAGCGCTCACCCCGCTCCCGTCATCCCGGGCCTGACCCGGGACCCATTGGAAGAACGTGCAGGAGCACGGCCCGGTCCTCAATCACGCCCCTGGAACAGATTCTCCACATGCACCGGCCAGCGGCGGGGGAGCACGGCCACGAGATCGAAGCGCAGCGAAAGGCGCGCGTGGTCGGGCTGGCGGGCAAGCCACAGATCGGCAGTACGCTCGATACGGGTCTGCGCATGATAGGCTACTGCATCCATCGCCGCCTCCACGGTCGGGCGCGCCTTCACCTCGACAATCGCCACCACATTGCCGCGCCGGGCGATCAGGTCGATCTCGCCAAGCTTCGTTCGGTAGCGGCGGGCAAGTATGCGATAGCCCTTCAGCCGCAGCGCCATGGCCGCCAGCCACTCGCCGCGATGGCCGAGCCGATAGGCTTTCTGCCGTGCCTCACTCCGCATCGCGCTCGGCCTTCAGGGCAAGAAGCCGTTGGTAGAGCTCCGATTTGCGCCCTCCGGTCATGCGTGCGGCTTCACCCGCCGCCTTCGAGGCGGACATCTCATCGGAGAGCGCCATGAGCAGCCGGTCCACATCTTCCGCGCTTGTCTCTTCCTCGCTGTCCGGCGGCGCCACGCACACCACCACCTCGCCCTTGGGCGCACCGGTGTCGGCATAATGCGCGGCCAGATCGGAGAGTGCGCCACGCCGCAATTCCTCGAAGGTTTTGGTAAGCTCGCGCGCCACACAGGCCTGCCGCGTGCCGCCGAGCACCTCCGCCATGGCGGCCAGACTGTCAGCGAGGCGGCGCGGGGATTCAAAGAACACCAGCGTCGCCGGCGTCTGGCGAAAGGCTTCGAGCCGCGCGCGGCGCTGCCCGTCCTTCACGGGAAGAAAGCCGGCAAAGAGAAAAGCATCCGTCGGCAGGCCCGACGCCGAGAGTGCTGCAAGCACCGCCGAGGGCCCCGGAATGGGCACGACGCGCAGACCTTTTTCGATCACCTGATCCACGAGACGATACCCGGGGTCGGAGACGAGCGGCGTGCCGGCGTCGGAGATGAGCGCGACACTCTGCCCCGCTTCCAGTGCGGCCAGAAGACGCGGGCCGGCCTTGTCCGCATTGTGCTCGTGATAGGCGGTGAGACTCTGGCCGATGCCGTAGCGCGCAAGAAGCACGCGCGAAACGCGGGTGTCCTCGCAGGCAACGATATCCGCCCCGGCAAGCACTTCGAGCGCGCGCAGCGTGATGTCGCCAAGATTGCCGATGGGCGTTGCCACGAGATAGAGCGCCGGCTCCAGCGCCGCCGCGCCAATACGGGCGCTGCCGACGACGAAACTTTTCTCTCCGCGCGGGTTATCCATAACTCTTTGATCCTTATTCGCTCATCTCTTTGACATGGAGGCATGTGGGTTGCAAAGTCGCGCGCTGAATTTGGGACGAATGCGACGTATGAAATTATCGACATCGCCCGGTCGCAGAACCGGGATCCTCTCGCTGGCGCTGGCCGGCCTTCTGGCGCTCGGTGGCTGCGTGGGGGGCGATGTGCCCTACGGCATGCCGCAGCCGGGAGGTCAGGCCATTGCCACGAAGCCGGTCGCGAGCAATGCGCCGCGTCTGCCGGCCTCGGGCGAGGTGATTGGCACCGGTGAGACGCGTGTGGCGCTGCTTTTGCCACTAACCGGCGAAGGCAATGCCAGCCGCATCGCTGCCGAGCTCAGGAACGCCGCACTGCTGGCCATGGACGATGTCGGCCTGAACGCGCTTGAACTGGTCGTGAAGGACACGGGCGGGACCACCGAGGGCGCTGCAATCGCCGCCGGCCAGGCATCCGCCGAAGGTGCCGTCGCCGTGCTGGGGCCGCTCTTTTCGGCCAATGTGCGCGCCGCCGCGCCGGCGCTCGGCCCGTCGCAGACGCCGATGATCGCGTTTTCCTCCGACCGCGGGGCGGCATCGCCGGGGGTCTATCTCAATTCCTTCCTGCCGCAGGGCGTGGTCCAGCGCACGCTTTCCTATGCCGCGGGGCAGGGCGTGCGCAGCGTGGTGGCGATCCTGCCCGAGGGGGCTGCCGGCGACATCGCCGAAGCCGAAGCGCGCCGCACCATGCTTTCCATGGGCGGCGAGGTGACGGCGGTTGCCCGCTATGCCTATGACAACATGTCAGTCTATGAAGCGGTGCAGGGCGTTGCCGATGCGGTGCGTGCGGCGGATGCCGTATTCATCCCCGATGGCGGCACGAGCCCGGCCACCATCGCATCCACCATGACCGAAACCGGCATAGACATTTCCGGCAAGAAGCTATTGGGGACCGGGCAATGGACGAGCGCCAATCTGGCCGATCCGGCGCTTCAGGGCGGCTGGTTTGCCGATACGGACCAGAGCCGCGTCAACGCCTACAAGCAGCGCTATCAGGCGCGGTTCGGTGCCGAGCCGTCGCTCACATCCGCGCTTGCCTATGACTCGGTTGTGTTGGTCGCCAACATCGCAAAGGGCGGCGGCGGGATCCAGCGTCACGCGCTTGAAACGCCGGTCGGCTTCAATGGCTATACTGGCCTTTTCCGCTTCCTGGGCGACGGCACGACCGAGCGCGGATACGCCATTTATGAAGTGCGCGAAGGCAGGGCCGGCATCATTGACGCGGCGCCGTCACGGTTTGGTGGCGGCAGTTAGGCGCTATCGGGCCAGATCGGCGACAACCGCGTCCAGCACGATCATGCCCCTTGCTGTCGCGCGCAGGCGCGTGTTGCCGACGGGCTCTATCAGGCCCTCTTCCTGCAGCACCGCAATGCGCGCATTGGAAAGCGCCCGGCCCGAAAGCGCTTCATAGCGAGGCAGGTCGATGCCCTCGACAAGGCGCAGGCCCATCAGCAGGAACTCATCGGCTTCCTCGTCGCGGGTCAGAACCTCGCCGCCGATCACGCCATGGTCCTCGGTCTCGACGCGTTCGAGCCATGTCTCCGGCATCTTTTCGGTGAAAGTCACATGGCGGCGGCCATCCTCGATGAAACGCCCATGGGCGCCGGGACCGACGCCGACATATTCGCCATAGCGCCAGTAGACGAGATTGTGCCGGCTCTCCGCGCCCGGCCGGGCGTGGTTGGAAATCTCATAGGCCGGCAGCCCCCGCGCCGCCGTCACCTCCTGCGTGATCTCGTAGAGGCGGGCGGCATGATCTCCGTCCGGCATGGCAAGCTTGCCTGCCTCATGAAGAAGCTGAAAGCGCGTGCCTTCCTCGATGGTGAGTTGGTAGAGCGAGAGATGATCTGCCGCGTAGCCAATGGCCTGTTCGAGCTCGCTGGCCCAGGCTTCCTCGCTCTGGTGCGGGCGGGCATAGATCAGGTCGAAGGAGAGGCGTGGAAAAATCTCGCGGGCAAGCCCGATCGCCTTCAGAGCTTCCTCGACATTGTGCAGCCGTCCGAGAAATTTCAGATCCCGGTCGTTGAGCGCCTGAACGCCGAGCGAAACACGGTTGACCCCGGCCGCTCGGTAACCGCGAAAGCGGTCGGCCTCGACAGAACTCGGATTGGCCTCCAGCGTCACCTCGATACCGTTGGGAACGCTCCAGTTGGCCGCAACGGCATCAAGCAGCGCACCGACTGTTTCGGGTTCCATCAGCGAGGGCGTTCCCCCACCCAGGAAAATGCTGGTAACGGTGCGCGGGCCGGTGCGGGCGCGCATGGTGGCAAGCTCGCGCTCAAAGGCGGCGGCAAAGCGGGCCTGGTCCACCGGCTGGTGGCGCACATGGCTGTTGAAGTCGCAATAGGGGCATTTGGCCGCGCAAAACGGCCAGTGCAGATAGACGCCGAAACCCGGAGCCGTATCGAGCGGGGTGATCACGCGGCGCCCAGCCTGGCGCGGGCGAATTTCTGGAAGGCGCGGGCACGGTGGGAGAGCGCGTGCTCGTCGCCTGGCTTCCAGCCGTGCTTTTCCTCAGCCGTCATCTCACCGAAGGTGACGTTGTAGCCCTCGGGCTGGAACACCGGATCGTAGCCGAATCCGTCCGTGCCGCGCGGCGGCCAGACCAGATGGCCTTCTGCTTCGCCGCGATAATACTCGGTCTCGCCATCGGGAAAGCACAGGCACAGCGTTGCCACAAAGCGGCCGGTACGCTTTTCCGGCGTGTCTGCGCCGGTTTCGGAGAGCAGCTTTTCCGTCTTCTCCATGGCCATCATGAAGTCGCGGCTGCCGTCGTCCTTGGTCGCCCAGTCGGCGGTGTAGACGCCGGGCGCACCGTCCAGCGCGTCCACGCAGAGGCCGGAATCGTCGGAAAGCGCCGGCAGGCCGGTGGCCGCGGCGGCGGCCAGTGCCTTGATGCGGGCGTTTTCCTCAAACGTCGTGCCGGTTTCTTCCGGCTCGGGCAGGCCAAGCTCGGCAGCCGAACGCACCGTGTAGCCGAACGGGGCCAAAAGGTCTGAAAATTCGCGAAGCTTGCCCTTGTTATGGCTGGCGAGTACGAAGGTCTTGTTGTCGATCGGTCTCAAGTCAGTCCCCAGATGCGCGGTTCGGCGAATTCGAGCGAATTGCCGGAAGGATCGCGGAAATAGATCGAGCGGCCGCCACCTGGCCATTCGAAATCCGCTTCGATGGCGATGCCGTCCGCTTCGAGATGCGCCTTCCAGCGGGCAATCTCTTCGGCAGTTGCGGCAAAACAGAGGTGGCCCTGTCCGCGCGCGCCATGCGGCGGCACGGGAAGCCGGGCGTCGGCTGCGGGCGGTTCGGCGGTTGCCGACGGATCGAACAGCAGCAGAACGGTCTGCCCGCAGCGAAAGAACACATGCCTGCCCTCGACCCTGGCGATCCGCTCCAGCCCAAGCGTTTCGCCGTAGAAGCGTTCAGCTTCGACAAGATCGCTTACGTAGAGCGCGGCTTCAAGGATTGCCGAGGGTTGCATGGCTTACTTTGCTTCAGTTCAGGAGATTGCCATCTTCTGCATGTCCACGAGCTTGGTGATACCCTTGCGGGCAAGCCCCATCAAGGCTGCGAACTCGTCTTCGGAGAATGGCTCCCCCTCGGCCGTGCCCTGAATCTCGACGATGCCGCCCTTGCCCGTCATCACGAAATTGGCGTCGGTCTCGGCAGCCGAGTCTTCGGCATAGTCGAGATCGAGAACGGGCGTGCCGCTGTAGATGCCGCAGGAGATGGCGGCGACATGATCTTTCAAAACCTTGTCGCGGCTGACCATCTGGCGCGCTTCCATCCATGAAAGGCAGTCCGAAAGGGCGATGAACCCGCCTGTAATGGCCGCCGTGCGGGTGCCGCCATCGGCCTGGATCACGTCGCAGTCGACGGTGATCTGCTTTTCACCAAGGGCCTGCAGGTCCACGACCGAGCGCAGCGAGCGGCCGATGAGGCGCTGGATTTCGAGCGTGCGGCCGCCCTGCTTGCCGGAAGAGGCCTCGCGGCGCATGCGGTCGCCGGTGGAGCGCGGCAGCATGCCGTATTCCGCGGTCACCCAGCCCTGGCCGGAATTGCGCAGCCATGGCGGCACACGCTCTTCAAGGCTTGCCGTGCACAGCACATGGGTGTCGCCGAAGCGCACCAGACACGACCCCTCAGCGTGCTTGGAAAAGCCGCGCTCGAAGCTGACGGCACGCATTTCGTCGGGTTCGCGTTTGGACGGGCGCATGGGCGGTTCTCTCCAGAGTTATCAAGTATCGGCGGCTTGTAACTTTACGCATTCACGAACGCAAAGGAATTCCGGAAACCGGCGGAAAACCGGCCACATACAAACCAAGAAGACTGTTGTTTTCATACTGGCCGCGCTTATATTCAGCTGATCAGAGGTCGTGAATGACGAAACCGGTCTTGGACAGAGAATTTCAGGAACACGCGCTGCAATCGCTGGATAGCCGGTCCCGCGAGATTTTTCGGGTTATCGTCGAAACCTATCTGAGAGATGGCGATCCGCTCGGCTCGCGCAATCTTTCGCGCATTCTGTCGACGCAGCTTTCCCCGGCCACCATCCGCAATGTGATGAGCGATCTTGAGCATCTGGGGCTCATCTATGCCCCGCATGTTTCTGCCGGTCGCATGCCCACGCAGCAGGGGCTGCGCTTTTTCGTCGATGCGTTCATGGAGATCGGCGATCTTTCCGATGATGAGCGCCGCATCATCGAAACGCAGGTCAAGGCATCGAGCAGCGGGCATTCGCTGGATCATATGCTGACCGAAGCAAGCCAGCTTCTCTCCGGGCTTTCACGCGGGGCGGGTGTTGTTCTTGCAACCAAGTCCGAAGCGGCGCTCAAGCACATCGAATTCGTGCAGCTGGAGCCGCGCAAGGGGCTGGCCATTCTCGTTTCGCAGAACGGGGACGTGGAGAACCGCGTGATCGACCTTCCCGAGGGCGTCACCATATCGCAACTGCACGAGGCCTCGAACTTCCTCAATGCGCATATTCGTGGCCGCACACTGGCCGAAACGCGGGCCGAGCTCTCGCGTCTGCAGGAGGAAACGCGCGCCGCACTCGACACGCTGTCGCAGGAGCTTGTGGAGCAGGGGCTTGCCGTCTGGGCGGGCGCCGAAAGCGGCCAGCCGGCGCGGCTGATTGTGCGTGGGCGGGCCAATCTGCTTGAAAACCTGACGGCCGAAGCTGATCTGGAACTCCTGCGGCGCCTGTTCGAAGATCTGGAAACCAAAGAAGGTCTGATCCAGCTTCTCGACATGGCTGAAGAGGGGTCCGGTGTGCGCATCTTTATCGGCTCGGAGAATCGTCTTTTCTCGCTCTCCGGCTCGTCACTCGTTGTGGCGCCTTATCGCGACCAGGAATCGCGTGTGATCGGCGCGCTCGGCGTTATCGGCCCCACCAGGCTGAATTACGCCCGCATTGTGCCGATGGTGGACTATACGGCGCAGATCGTGGGGCGTTTGCTGCGCTGATTGAGACTGGCGGGGGAGAACTCACCGGACCAAGCATCAGGCCACCCCTTGATTTTGCCGACGCGAACCTCGATATCGGGCGCAATATTCGAACAATTCTAAAACCATAGACGGACTGACATGACCAATCAGGCTAAGGACAACGAACAGGCCAGAACCGAAGCGGCAGAGGACCCGAACGTGAAGGCGTTCGAGGAGAACGCCGGCGAAGAGGCGGTTTCGGAAGAAGACGTCCTGGTAAGGCTGGCCAAGGAAAACGAGGAGCTGAAGGAACGCGCCCTTCGCCTCGCCGCCGAGATGGAAAACCTGCGCAAGCGCACCGCGCGCGATGTTACCGAAGCGCGCAGCTATTCGATCGCCGGATTTGCCCGCGACATGCTGACGGTTTCGGACAATCTGCGCCGTGCGCTCGAGGCGGTGCCGGCGGAGGCTCGCGCTACCGCTGACAGCGGCCTTTCCTCGCTGATGGAAGGCGTCGAGATGACCGAGCGCTCCATGCTCTCCACGCTGGAGCGCCATGGCGTGAAGCAGATCGACCCCAAGGGCGAGCGCTTCGATCCGCATTTTCACCAGGCGATGTTCGAAGTGCCGGATCCGGCAACCCCTGAAAACACCGTCGTTCAGGTGGTGCAGCAGGGATATGTGATCGGCGAGCGTGTTCTGCGCCCGGCCATGGTGGGTGTCGCCAAGGGCGGCCCCAAGGCGGGTGCTGTACAGAACGGCGAGAATGTCGCCGCGGAACCCGGTCCGCCCAATCCGCAGGCCGAGCGCGACGCCTGACATCAAAACCGCTGCCCCGGTTCTGAAGGCATGGCAGCGACAGTCAGGTCGCTGCTTACTTCCTATTCATCGGCCCTTCGGCTATCCAGAGTGTGGAGGGCCAGATGGATCTGATTCAGCTTCTCGATTATGCCGGCGTGGCCGTGTTCGCGGCGACAGGGGCGCTTGCCGCCTCGCGCAAGGAACTCGACCTCATCGGCTTTGTCTTTCTCGCCGGGGTGACGGGCACCGGCGGCGGCACGCTGCGTGACCTTGTGCTTGGTGTGCCGGTCTTCTGGGTCGAAAACCACATTTACATCATCGTCTGCGCTGCGGTTGCGGTGCTGGTCTTTTTCGCCGCGCCGCTGGTGGAGTATCGATACCGGCTGCTCCTGTGGCTGGATGCAGCCGGCCTCGCGGCCTACTCGGTGCTTGGTGCTGCCAAGGGACTTGAGGCTTCCGGATCGGCCATCGTCGCACTGGTCACCGGCATGCTAACGGCCACGTTCGGCGGCGTCCTGCGCGATGTTCTGGCCGGTGAACCCTCGGTGCTCCTGAGACCCGAGGTCTATGTCACGGCCGCTCTTGTCGGCGCGGGTGTGTTCACCGTGGCCGACCTTGCCGGAGTTGAGGGGGCGGTTGCAGCCCTGATCGCTGTCACCGCTGCATTTCTGGTGCGCGGCGGAGCTCTCGGATTTGGCTGGACAATCCCGCGCTACCGGTCGCGGCCCGGCCGGCCGCCCGAGGAACTAGAGTAGACCGGCCTGCTGCGCCTCGTAGCGCAGATCCTTTTGCGGGCGTGGGCCGATCTGCTGGATCACGAGACCGGCGGCGAACGAGCCGAGACGGCCGCAGTCGCGCAGGCTGTGCCCGTTCGTGTAGCCGTAAAGGAAGCCTGCAGCGTAGAGATCGCCGGCACCGGTGGTGTCCACCAGCTCGTGGATTTGGATGGCTTCGACGGGGATCGTCTCGTCATCCGTGATGATGATCGAGCCCTTCTCGGAGCGGGTGACGACTGCCAGACGGGTGTCCCTGCGGATTGCCTCCAGAGCGCTGTCGAACGATGCGGTCTGATAAAGCGAGAGCAGTTCGTGCTCATTGGCGAAGACGATGTTGACCCGGCCCGAGCGCATCAACTCCAGGAATTCGTCACGATAGCGGTCGACACAGAATGGATCGGACAGAGACATGGCCACTTCACGGCCCGCAGCATGGGCCGCGTCGGCGGTCATGCGGATCGCTTCCTTGGCGCGTGGCGGATCCCACAGGTAGCCCTCGAAATAAGTCACTTTCGAGCCGCTGGCCTTGTCTTCTTCGACGTCTTCGGGGCCGAGTTCCACGCAGGCACCGAGATAGGTGTTCATGGAACGCTCGCCATCAGGCGTGACAAAGATCATCGACCGCGCTGTCGGCGGGTGGCCCATGAGCGGCTTCGTATCGAAGGCCACGCCCTGCGCGCGGATGTCGTGCGCGTAGATTTCGCCGAGTGTGTCGTTGGAGACCTTGCCGAAGAAGGCGGATTTGCCGCCAAGGCTGGCGATGCCGGCTGCCGTGTTTCCGGCGCTGCCGCCGGAGGCCTCGATGGCCTGCCCCATGCGGTCGTAAAGCAGCGTGGCGCGATCGACGTCGATCAGGTTCATCGCCCCACGGATGATGTTGTTTTCTTCCAGAAACGCTTCGTCGCAGCGGGCGATGATGTCGACAATGGCGTTGCCGATGCACAGCACGTCATATTCGCTCAAGTTCAGATCTCCAGATATGCAAGGGAAGCGTTTTGGGATTAAGACTCCGGGCGGTTTAGCGGTTTGGGCGCGATTTGCAAGCCACCGGTGAAAAGCGATCGCCTTGCGCCGACCCGAAAGGGTTCCTATCTCGAAACGGCAGACAACCTCGAAAGGCCCTGAACCCGCATGATATTCGACGCGGCCCGCGCTGCCATCAGCCGTCTTTTCTCCAGTGAGTTCCGCAGCGTGTTTTTCAAGACGCTCGGGCTGACATTGCTGGTGCTCCTGGGCGTGTGGCTTGGGGCAAAGGAGCTGTTCGAATATATCGCGCTGCCCTGGTTTGACGCGATCTTTCCCGATCTGCCTTCCTGGCTCGGCTGGATGAGTTTCGTGGCGCTGATTGCTGCGGGTCTGGGCCTGGCCGCAGGGCTCGCGCTCCTGATCGGCCCGGTAACCGCCGTGATTGCAGGTCTTTTTCTGGATGACGTGGCCGAAGTTGTCGAGAAGGAAGATTATCCGCAGGACCCGCCGGGCAGGGCGCTGCCGCTCGGGCCGGCCATCGCCAGCTCGATCAAGTTTTTCGGCGTTGTCATTCTCGGCAATATTGTCGCGCTGTTCCTGCTTCTTGTACCCGGCATCAACATTCTCGCCTTCTTTCTGGTGAACGGCTATCTGCTTGGGCGTGAGTTTTTCGAGTTTGCCGCCATGCGTTTTCGCAGCGAGCCGGAGGCCAAGGCGCTGCGCCGCCGCCATGCGGGCACGATCTTTCTGGCCGGTCTCGTTATCGCGGGGTTCCTCGCCGTGCCGATCCTCAACCTGCTGACACCGCTTTTCGCCGCAGCCATGATGGTTCATCTGCACAAGATGATCTCGCAGGAAGATGCAGCCCGCGCTGGGCAAAGTGCAGAGCTGCGCGGGTAGTCGAAGCGAGCGATCAGGCCTGCGGCGCCAGCTCCACCAGCGGAGCGGGAATTTCGCTTGTCTTTTCTGCCGATTTACAGATGTCAGCGATGACGCAGGCCGGGCAATCGGGTTTACGCGCTTTGCAGACATAGCGCCCGTGCAGGATCAGCCAGTGATGGGCGTGGCGCATGAATTCGGCCGGGATAATCTTCACCAGCGTATCCTCCACCTGCTCCGGCGTCTTGCCGGGGGCAAGGCCGATGCGATTGCCGATGCGCAGGATATGCGTGTCGACGGCCATGGTGGGCTGACCGAACGACATGTTGAGCACCACATTGGCCGTCTTGCGGCCCACGCCCGGCAGGGTGACGAGGGCCTCGCGGCTGTCGGGCACCTGCGATCCGTGATCGCGGATCAGCGCCTCGCTGAGCGCGATGACGTTCTTCGCCTTGTTGCGCCAGAGCCCGATGGTGCGAATGTATTCGCCGACCTTCTGCTCGCCGAGTGTCAGCATCTTCTCCGGCGTGTCGGCAACCTTGAAGAGATCGCGCGTCGCCTTGTTCACGCCCGCATCTGTCGCCTGCGCCGATAGCACCACCGCAACAAGAAGCGTGAAGGCATTCACATGCTCAAGCTCGCCTTTCGGCTCTGGCCGCTGAACCGAGAAGCGACGGAAAATCTCGTGGATCTCCTCGGGCGAATAGACGGTTTTGCGTTTGCGGGAGCGGACGGTTTTGCGGGCCGCGGCAATTTTCTTCTTGGGCTTTTCCATGGGCCTTCTATAATCGGGATCATGGCCGAAACAAACAGTGCAGACGCTCCCGTCTTTCAGGCGTTGCTGACGCCGTACCGCTCGCTGAGCACGCGCGGCTTTACAATTCTCATGGCCGTTCTGCTGCTCGTCTGGCTGACCATCGGTGCGGTGTTCCTGAAGCTCGGCGCCTGGCCGGTGTTCGGTTTCTTCGGGCTCGACATTCTGGCGATCTACGTGGCCTTCCGGCTGAACTATCGCGCCGCCCGTGTGCGCGAGGAAGTGCGGCTGTCGCGCACCAGTCTCGACATTCGCAAGGTGCCGCCCTCTGGCAGGGCCGAGGAGCACCATTTCAACCCGTTCTGGACGCGATTTCGCATCGACCGGCACGATGAGATCGGCATCACCGGCATGGCGGTCGAGATGCGCGGCAAGCGCGTGGCCCTCGGCAGTTTCCTGAACCCGGACGACCGTGAGAGTTTCGCCGCCGCTTTCGGAGAGGCGCTCGCCACCGCCAGGGGCCGGTGAACTTGGCAGGAAACGGGTGGTTGATTGGCCCGAAACGCGGCATGGTCATGCTCAGGAAAGATGTCATGTGGCACCAGCGCAAAGGCGGGTGCCGGGAGTTTAGACCATGAACGTGCAGACAGCCCTGTTGCAACGCGATGTGACGCCGGAAGGCAGCGACTACGAGGTCGTGCGCCGGGTGATCGAGAAAATCAGCCTCGACTATCGGGACCAGCCTTCGCTGGAGGAAATCGCCGGTGAAGTGGGCGATACGCCGACCGGCCTGCAAAAGCTGTTCACCCGGTGGGCGGGGCTTTCGCCCAAGGCGTTTTTGCAGGCGGTGACGCTCGATCACGCCCGCAGACTGCTCGATTCGGGCATGCCGCTGCTCGACGCGGCACTGGAGCTCGGCATGTCAGGACCGGGGCGTCTGCATGACCTGTTTGTAACGCATGAGGCGATTTCGCCCGGTGAATACAAGGCGCGGGGCGCGGGCCTCACCATGCGCTACGGTTTTCATCTCTCGCCCTTCGGTCAGGCGCTTGTCATGGTGACGGAGCGCGGTCTGGCGGGGCTTGCCTTCTGCGATCCGGGCGATGAGCGCGCGGCATTCGAGGATATGGCGTCACGCTGGCCGAACGCCGATTACGAGGAAGACATGGCGGCCACCGCGCCCTATGCGGCGCGGGTGTTCGATCCGTCGCGCTGGCGCGCGGAAGAACCGCTGCGTGTGGTGCTGATCGGGACGGATTTCCAGGTGCGGGTGTGGGATGCGCTTTTGAAGATCCCGATGGGCCGGGCCTGCGCCTATTCCGATATCGCCGAGCGGATCGGCAAGCCCACGGCGTCGCGCGCCGTTGGCGCGGCGGTGGGAGCGAACCCGGTTTCCTTCGTGGTGCCGTGCCATCGCGCGGTCGGCAAATCCGGTGCCCTGACGGGCTATCACTGGGGTCTGACCCGCAAGCGCGCCATCCTTGGCTGGGAGGCCGGGCAACTCTCTCAGGCCGATTGATGCGGCTGTTCCTGTTGGAGTACCGGTGGATTCCACCGTGTTGCAAAATGGTCTAGGTTCCCTGCGAATCTGCGTGGGAGTGTGCCTTGATCGTCATCATCGGTTCCATCAATCTCGACCTGATCGCAACCGTTCACCGTCTGCCCAAGCCGGGCGAGACGGTGCCTGGCGACACGTTCGTCACCGCACCGGGCGGCAAGGGGGCAAACCAGGCGCTGGCCGCCAGACGTGCCGGCGCGCATACCCGCATTGTCGGCGCCGTGGGCAACGATCCGTTTGCCGGCGAGGCACTGGAGCTTCTGAAAGCGGCGGGCGTCGATCTCTCTGCCGTACATCAGGCCGAAAGCGCCACGGGCACGGCGCATATCCTTGTTGACCGCGGGGGCGAAAACACCATTGCCGTGGTGCCGGGCGCCAATGCCGACGTTCTGCCGGGGCATGTGGCGCAGACAGCGCTCGCAGCCGGAAACCACGTGCTCCTGCAACTCGAAATTCCCATCGAGACGGTGGCCGCCGCGATAGAGGCTGCGCGTAAGGCCGAAGCAGTTTCCATTCTCAACACGGCGCCCTATCGGTCAGAGGCGACGGACCTCCTCGCAGGGGCCGATTATGTTGTCGCCAACGAGACCGAGTTCGATCTTTACGCCGATGCGCTCGGACTTGACGGCGAGGATCGCCGCGCGCGCATGAAGGCGTTTGCCGCGAAAACAGGCCGCACCGTCATTGTGACGCTGGGTGGCGAGGGCGCGTGGGCTGCGACGCCTGACAACTTCGTCACCTGCCCTTCGATGAAGATCGCCCCCGTCGATACTGTCGGTGCGGGTGACACTTTCTGCGGCTATCTGGCTGCAGCGCTGTCCGGGGGGCTGGGCCTTGAAACCGCACTGCGGCAGGCAACGGTGGCCGGAGCGCTTGCCTGCCTGAAGCCGGGCGCGCAGCCGGCCATCCCGCTACGCAAGGATGTCGACGCGGCACTCGCATAAGTGTGCTCTTCATCGGCGGCGCGGTTTATAACCGCGCGAGCCGTTCTGTCAGAAGCTTGAAGAAGCCGTCAGCGTCGATGTCGCGCATTACGAGGGCGTTCTTCGACCGTTCAGTCACCTGCCACCAGTCGATCACCGTCATGCCCATGGTGAGCTCGGAGCCCGTCTCCACCGTGACATTGCAGTTTCGGCCCCTGAAGAGGTCGGGCTGGAGCAGATAGGCGATCACGCAGGGATCGTGCAGTGGGCCGCCGTCGGTGCCGTATTTTTCCTCGTCGAAACGCTCGAAAAATTCCAGCAGCTCGGCACAGGCGTCCCCGACCTTCGTTCCCAGATCGCGAATGGCTGCAATGCGGCTGCGGGTGGTGAGCGCCTTGTGCGTGACATCGAGCGGCATCATGACCACGGGAGCGCCGGAGCGCAGCACCACATCGGCAGCATGCGGATCGACATAGATGTTGAATTCGGCAGCAGGCGTGACGTTGCCGCCCTCGAAGAAACCGCCCCCCATCAGCACGATTTCGCGGATGCGGGAGGCGATGCGCGGCTCTCGGTTGAGCGCGAGTGCGATGTTGGTGAGCGGGCCGAGGGGGCACAGGGTGATTTCGCCCTCTTCATGCGCCATCAGGGTCTCAATGATGAAATCGACCGCATGCTGTTCCTGCAGGGGCATTTCAGGTTCGGGCAGGTCCGGGCCATCGAGCCCGGTGCGGCCGTGAACATGTTCAGCGGTGATCAGATCGCGGACCAGCGGGCGGATTGCGCCCGCGAAGACCTTCGTCCCGGGTTTGCCGGCCAGTTCGCAGATTTTGCGTGCATTCTTCTCGGTTAAGGCCAGCGGAACGTTGCCGGCAACGGCGGTGATGCCAAGCACATCCAGCTCCGGACTGCCCAGCGCCAGTAATATGGCCAGCGCATCGTCCTGGCCGGGATCCGTGTCAATAATAATCTTGCGCGCTGCCGCCATGCAGTTGCTCCAGAATGCTTGAAACGCGGGTTTTGAGCGACCATATCAGTTGAGAAGAGGAAAATGCCAACCGGGTTTTTCTCTATCCACGTCGCTCTTTGAGGACTGTTTAAATGGCGCGTATGACTCCTTTTTCGAATCCGCTTCTACTTGGGTTCGACAGTATGGAAAAAACGCTCGAGCGCATTGCGAAATCGGGCGATGGCTACCCGCCTTACAATATCGAGCGCATCCGCGCGGAGAACGAACAGGGCGTGACGCTGCGCATAACGCTGGCCGTGGCAGGTTTCAGCGCTGATGATCTGGATGTCACGACGGAAGAGAACCAGCTCATTATTCGTGGCCGGCAGGCCGATGAAGGCGAGCGTGAGTATCTGCACCGCGGCATCGCCGCGCGCCAGTTCCAGCGCATGTTCGTGCTGGCGGAAGGGATGCGGGTTCTGAATGCCGAACTGAAAAACGGCCTTCTTTCCATCGATCTCGACCGCCCCGAACCGGAACGGCTGGTACAAAAAATAAACATTTCCGTGAAAGACTGACATACTGGTCTTATTCGGGAGGAAACCGGACGGGCTGACCCGTTTCGGAACCTTGGGCTCTTCAGCGGGTTGGTTTCATAGGGAAACGCCTGCGCTAAGGAGGCTTGCATGACCGAACATGAGCACAAATTCGCGATTACCCAGCAGCAGCTTGCCCATATCGGCGAAGGCGCAGTGGCTTACATGCGCGAAATGGACGCCGAGGATCTGCAGGGCAAGTTCCCCGGCATGCCGGACTTGAAGCCAGGCACACGGTTATGGGCGCTTTTCGGGGCCGATGGACAGCCGATCCTGCTGGCCGATGCACGCGACGCAGCGCTCGCAGGCGCGATGCAGAACGATCTGGAAACCGTCAGCCTCCACTGAGGCAGGGGCATTGAACAAGAGTTTCAGGGTGCGTGGGTGACCGCGCGCCCTGACGCATATCTGACCCCGGAGCGTTTCCGGGTCTTGACAGCAGAGCCGATCTTCCAGGCAATGGCAGCCGCGCCTTTCGCGCACCAGGATTGGAGGGGAGGCCATGCCGGCCAGCAAAACCAGATTTCCACTGATCGACGTTTGGGGCAGACCGGAGGAACGGGGCCGGCAGATAGGCGCTGCCTTCGGCGAGCGGATTGACCGTACGCTTTCCCTTTACAGGGCGTATTTCGCGCGGCCCGACGAAGAACTGCTTCGGGTGGCTGCTCATTTTCGCGGCGTTATCGGCGCGTTCGATCCCCACTACGCGGCTGAAATCGAAGGGATCGCCGAGGACGCCGAGGTCGATCCGTTATGGGTCTACGCGCTCAATGCGCGCAGCGAGTTGCTTGCGGCCCTTTCGGCCTCTGAATGCACGGTGGTGCAATACACCGGAACGCCTTTTGCGGGTCAAAACTGGGACTGGTCCGAAAAGCTTGAGGATCTGGTCGTTCTGATCCGTTCCGAGGATGAGCGGGGCAGGCGTTTCCTGACCATGACAGAGCCCGGCATCCTGGCAAAGGTCGGACTCAACGATGCGGGTTTCTGCGTGTGTCTCAATTTTCTGCCCACGCCGAAACCGACAAATGGCCTGCCCTCGCACGTGCTCCTGCGCGCCCTTCTGGACGCGGGATCCTGGGCAGAAGTGGAAGAAGCGCTTGAGCGTGCCGGCACCGGCCGGTCGCTGAACCTGCTGGTCGCAGGTGCGGACGGGCGCGGTATCAACATCGAATATGAGGGTGATGCCGCGCGGCGCATGGAGGCAGGGGGCACTGCCACGACCCACACCAACCACTACCTGACCTGCGATGCGCCTGTGGATCCCGAATTGCTGGAAAATTCGACAGCACGGCTCGACCGCATCCGCGCCCTGACGGTTCCCGGTTCGCCGACGGACCTTGCACGGCTCAAATCGGTTCTTTCCGATCAGGAGCACTCCGAGCACGCGATCCTGGCACCCTACAGGGACAGCGAAGGGTTCCTTGGCCGCAAGGGCACGGTCTGCACGATTGCGATGGATCTTGCCGAACGGCGCATGCATATCCGTCGCGGCAACGATCCGGCCAATCCGTTTCACCAGATACCGGTCGTCGAAAAGGAAACGGCCCTCTCCATGTGAGAAGGCCGTCCACGAAGAGGACCGATGGTCCTGCCGCCAAAAGCGCTGAACGTTCAGGCGGCGTTGGAAGCCGGTGTCTGCGACAGGAAGCTGTGAATGGCGGCCGCGTCCTTGGTGCCGCGAATCTTGGCCGTGTTGTCGGCATCGCGCAAAACGCGTGCGATGCGCGACAGCGCCTTGAGGTGATCGGCACCGGCCCCTTCGGGCGCAAGAAGCAGGAAAACGAGATCGACGGGCTGGTCGTCGATGGCCTCGAAATCGACCGGGGTCTCCAGGCGTGCGAACACGCCGGTGATACGGTCGATGCCGGGCAGTTTGCCGTGCGGAATGGCGACACCATTGCCGACGCCGGTGGAGCCCAGGCGTTCTCTCTGCAGAATGGTATCGAAGACTTCGCGTTCCGGCAGGCCGGTCACTGCGGCGGCCTTTTCGGCCAGAAGCTGCAGGAGCTGCTTCTTCGAATTGGCCTTCAGGGCGGGGATCACGGCCTTCTGGTCGATCAGATCGCTCAGATCCATGTCTATGCATCCTCTGCTTTGTCTGTTCGCCGGTCATGCTGCATGACCGGCGCTGAGGCTGGCACGGAACCTATGCGCTTGCCACTGCCGACGGATCGATCCAGCCGATGTTTCCATCGGCGCGGCGGTAGACAATGTTCACTTCGTTGTTTCCGGCATTGCGGAACACGAAGACGGGATTGTCCTTGGTGTCGAGCTCGATGACGGCGGAGGCGACAGACATGGTCTGCAGAGCCATCTTCGATTCGGCGACCACGGTGGGCGCGTAATCTTCCGGGACCTCTTCTTCATCTTCGGCCACCGGCGCCATGACGCGATACGCAATGTCCATCGGATCGACAGTCTGGCCGTTGTTGTGGGACTTCAGCCGGCGCTTGTAGCGGCGCAAACGCTTTTCGATGCGCTCGGCGGCAGCATCGAAAGCGGATTGCGGCTCCTGCGCCTGGCCAGTGCCCTGCAACACCATGCCCGTGTCGAGATGGATCATACAATCGGCGGCAAAACGAGAACCCGACTTTTCAACCGTCACGCGACCGGCAAACCCACCATCGAAATACTTGTCGACGGCTTCGCCGATCCGCTCCTCAATACGCGAGCGAAACGCTTCGCCGATGTCCATATGCTTTCCGGAAATACGTAAGCTCATCTGAAAACAGACCTTTCCTGATCAGACACCGAACGAATCGAGTTTATACGTGTGGCTTGCATGTACAAGGTGCCGCGGCGGATTGTGATGTAAGTCGGCCGCGTATCCCTTCTTCGGTTGCTGGCACTGCGGACAAAAGTCGAAGGCTCTCAAGGCCTGGTAGTCCATGCGGGCGGGCTTCTAGTGGCTTCCGTCGCCCTTGTCAATTCAACCGCAGGCGCAATCAGGCGCGCGTGCCTGCAGCCGACAGCATCTTCTTCTCGCGGCGGCGCTGTACTGAAGAGGGAATATTGAGCGCTTCCCGGTACTTGGCCACGGTGCGGCGGGCGATATCGATGCCCTCTTCGCGCAGCATATCCACAAGGGTGTCGTCGGAAAGCACGGCTGATGGTTCCTCGGCATCGATGAGGGCGCGAAGGCGATCGCGCACGGATTCCGAGGAGTGCGCGTCGCCGCCCGACGCGGAGCCGAGCGCCGATGTGAAGAAATACCGCAGCTCGAAGGTTCCGCGCGGGGTCATCATGTATTTGTTGACGGTCACGCGGCTGACGGTCGATTCATGCATCCCGATGGCTTCTGCCACGGTGCGCAGATTGAGCGGCCGCAGATGGCTGACGCCATGAACCAGAAATGCGTCCTGCTGGCGCACGATCTCGGATGCAACCTTGAGGATGGTCTTTGCCCGCTGGTCGAGGCTGCGGGCGAGCCAGTTGGCGCTTTGCAGGCATTCGCTCAGGAACTGGCGCTCCCCTTCGCGGGCCTGGCTGGAAACCTGTGCGTAGTATGGCTCGTTGACGAGAACGCGGGGCAGGGTCTCGGGATTGAGTTCCACCGCCCAGCTCCCGTCGCTTGCCGCCCTGACGACGATGTCGGGCACGACCGGGTCTGCGGTGCCGCCCGAGAATGCCATGCCGGGCTTGGGATCGAGCGCGCGAATTTCCGACAGCATGTCTGCGAGGTCTTCCGCATCGACGCCGCACAGGCGGCCAAGCGTACGGAAGTCACGTTTGGCCAGAAGCTCCAGGTTCTCCACCATCGCCTTCATCGCCGGATCGTAGCGATCCTGTGCCATCAGCTGGAGGGCGAGGCACTCGGCCAGATCGCGCGCAAAGATGCCGGGCGGATCGAAGGTCTGGCAGGTGGAGAGCGCGGCATTGACGGCTTCGCGGGTCGCGCCGACGCGCTGCGCAAGTTCTTCGGTGCCTAGGCTGAGATAGCCCGCCTCGTCCAGACCATCGGCGAGTTCATGGGCGATGAGCAACTGCGCCGGATCGGTGAAGGCCAGGGCAATCTGGCCGTTGACGTGGTCGCGCAGGGTTGGGGTGGCGGCCGTTGTGCTTTCCAGGTCGAAGGCCGTCCCGCTGCCGCTCTGAAGCCCGTTGCCGCCCGCCGATTTCCACTGCGCCGAAAGATCGGCGCTGATGCGCTCCTGCGTGCCCGGATCGTCAGGAAACAGGTTTTCGAGCGAGGAATCGAGCTTGTCCGATATGGATTCGGCTGTGTTTTCGCGCGGCTCCGGCTCATTTTGCCAGGTTTCGGCGCGTTCCTCGGCATTGTCTTCGCCGCGTTCCAGCAACGGATTGCGCTCGATCTCGGCATCGAGGAAGTGCTCAAGCTCCAGATGCGTCATCTGCAGCAGCTTGATCGACTGCAGCAGTTGCGGCGTCATGACGAGCGATTGCGTCTGACGCAGATGGAGTTTTGGCGCAAGCACCATCACATGAGCCCCGATTGCGCCCGGCAGGGGTGCCGGGAGAAAACCGGATTCAATTGGCCCGACTTTTGCTTGTCAAGCTGAAAGAGGCAGATGGCTAAAGGGTGAAACCTTCGCCGAGATAAAGACGGCGCACATCGGCATTGCCGACAATGTCGTTGGGACGTCCGTGCGTGAGCACCTGGCCGGCATGAATGATATAGGCCCGGTCGATCAATCCCAGCGTCTCGCGCACATTGTGATCGGTGATCAGAACGCCAATGCCGCGCGCGGTGAGATGGCGCACGAGCTGCTGAATATCGGTCACGGCGATGGGGTCGATGCCGGCGAACGGCTCGTCGAGCAGCATGAAGTTGGGTCGGCTGGCGAGCGCGCGGGCGATTTCCAGCCTTCGCCGTTCGCCACCCGAAAGCGCAACCGAGGGCGATTTGCGCAGATGGCCGATGTTGAATTCCTCAAGCAGCGCATCGAGGTTTTTGTCGCGTTCCTTGCGGCTTGGCTCGACCACTTCGAGGATGGCGCGGATGTTCTGCTCGACCGTCAGGCCGCGGAAGATTGAAGCTTCCTGCGGCAGGTAGCCGATGCCGAGCCGCGCGCGGCGATACATGGGCATTCCGGTCACGTCGTGCCCGTCGATGTGGATCGTGCCCTGATCCACGGGAACGAGACCCGTGACCATGTAGAAGCAGGTGGTCTTGCCGGCGCCGTTGGGACCGAGCAGGCCCACGGCCTCGCCCGCGCGCACACCGATGGAAACCCCGCTGACGACCTGGCGGCCCTTGTAAGCCTTGGTCAGGCCGCGCGCGATGAGCGTGCCCTTGTAATTGGGCAGCTTGCCGCTCGCCGGATTCTCTGCGGCGGGCTCTTTCGCCGCCCGCTTCTTACGCAACTTGGAAATCAACGCGGATTACTGCCTGTTCTGGGAGCCGGGGGTGAGGAGCATCTTCACGCGGCCGCCCGAACTGCCGCCCTTGCAGCCATCGAGCTTTGCCTGACCATTCTTCATCTGCACGGTGAGACGGCAGCCGACGATGACGTTCTCGCCCTCCGAGAGGACAACCTCCTTGCCGGACAGGACGAGCACCTCGGTCGCCATGTCGAACGTGGCGCTGTCGCCGGTGGCGACCTGGTTCTCAGATTTCACGTAGACATTGCCGTCCACTTCGAGCCGGTCGATATTCGCGCTTCCGGTGGCGGCCGAACCGCCATCCTTCAGATAGTAGACCTTCATGCGCCCGGCCTTGAGCAGGGTTGGCCCCTGCACGACGGAGACATTGCCGGAGAAGACCGCGACATTCTCGCTCTCGCGCACCTCGAGGCGTTCGCTCTCGATCTGGATGGGCTTGTCGCCGGAAAGCTGGAGGCCCGTCAGGCGGCTCTGGGAATCCTGCGCAAAAGCGGCAGAAGACAATCCCGCCAGAAGGAGCACGCCAGAGGCGAGCCTTGAAAAGCTTCCGATGCGCATTGTGTTCCTCTCCATTGCCTGGCCATCGCGCCGGTGACCGTGGTTCAGTTTCCCGTTGCCGACGCTGTTTCGCGAAGCCGCGACGGGTCGATTGTAACGCGAACGCGTTTATCGAATACAAACACTTTACCGCCGTCTTCCGCCGCGAAGGAATCGGCTGCAATCTTCGTTCCGTCAAGCTCGATTTCCACGGGCTTGGAGGAGGTGAGGTTGCTTTTTTCGATGTCGATTTCGGCGGAATCGAGGGTCGCAACAATGCCGGAAGTGGTGCGTAGCGAAATCTTGCTGGTGATGTCCAGACGGTTGTTGCCGCGATCGTAGATGCCGTCGCTTGCCTGGATCGTGGCGAAATTGTCGGCGTCGACCGGCACATGGGCGCGAATGCCCTCAAGCTCGATGACATCCTCGCCGCCCAGCTTCTGACGCGCGCGCTCGGCGGTCATCTTGTAAGGGCGATCGTCATTGGTGAAACCGTTCAGCTCCGGGCTGGACATGACCAGCGAACCGCCCTCGATCGACGCGCTCGCCAGATCTATGGCGCCGCGCGTGCCCGAGAAGATGTAGGAATATCCGGCAAACACGACGGTGATGACAAGCGCCGCCGCGGGGAGGACGCGTTTGAGAAGTCGCACGCGCTGCGAATGGCGTGATGCCTGCTCAAAGGCTTCCACACCGCGTTCGCTGCTGCGGATTGCCTCGCCGCGCCCGCTCTTCGCCGTACCGGCGCCGCTGTTGACAGGATTGCTCATCATATTTTTCCGCGTGTTCCGCAGCCGGTTACTCAAGTCGGTCACTCGGCCGCCTGGGCGTGGCCCTTCCCGGATACAGCCAGCATCGTTCCGATTGGGAACGTACCATCCGTATGTCGGCGGAACACCGTCGCCGACCCCTCTCTAGATCTCCGTGCGTCCATCCAGACGCGCAAAGGACGATCTAAACAATTGATGGAGCATCGGAATAATCCAAAAACCGGATTCCACTTTTCGGTCCGATGCTCTAGCCAATACTGCGTGGCCGGAAAACTCCAAGTCCTAAACTTGCCCCTTGCTTCTCACTTTCACCCCAATATGGCTATTTTTGGATTAACGACAATGATTTAAGCGCAATTTTTCCAGCTTTTGTGCCCATGATGCGAGCTTGTTGCGGAATCTTGCACAAAGGCGGTGGCTCCGAACTGGCCTTTGCACTAAAAGGCGCTTGATTTGGACCGAATTTTCCGGTGAAAGCGAGGCTGTCATGTCCATTCGAGCGGATGAACTCATCGACCGTCGGCGATTGCGGCGCAAGCTGACATTCTGGCGGATCGTGGCCTTTGCCGTCATCGTGCTGGCGATCGCGTTCGCGACACGGCAGATCATGGGAAGCGCGGTGGACGTTTCCGCGAACCATATCGCGCAGGTCAAGATTTCCGGCACGATCTTCGAAGATGACGAACTGCTCGAGCGGCTCGAGCGTATCCGTGAAGCCCCATCGGTGAAAGGCGTGATCCTGACGATCGACTCGCCCGGCGGCACCACAGCCGGGGGCGAGGCGATCTACGAAGAGGTGCGTCGCCTGGCCAGCGAAAAGCCGGTGACGGCTCAGGTGGGCACGCTTGCAGCCTCGGCCGGTTACATGATCGCCAGCGCCACCGATCACATCGTCGCGCGGCAGTCCTCCATCGTTGGTTCCATCGGCGTCCTGTTCCAGTATCCCGACGTCAGCGGGCTGATGGACAAGCTTGGCGTGAAGCTGGAAGAGATCAAATCCTCGCCGCTCAAGGCAGAGCCTTCGCCGTTCAAGCCGACCAGCGACGAGGCGCGCGCCATGATCCGCGCCATGATCCTCGACAGCTATGACTGGTTCGTCGACCTCGTGACTGAACGCCGTCCGCTTTCGCGCGACGAGGTCCTGAAGCTCGCCGACGGTTCGGTCTTCACCGGTCGTCAGGCGCTCGAGAACAAGCTGGTGGACGGGCTTGGCGGTGAGCGTGAAGCAAAGGAATGGCTGGTCTCCAAGGGGCTCAGCGACGATCTCGACGTGGTCGAATGGAAGAAGCGCGAAACGGCGAGCAGCCTTTTTCTGCCCGAGATCGCCTCGCGTTTTCTGGGCGTGCCGCAAGGCGGTGCCGACGTCCTGCGTGAGCTTGGCGCCGACCGCATCTTCCTTGACGGTCTGCTATCGGTCTGGCAACCTGAAATGAAAAGGTTGACTGACTAAAAAAGCAAACAAAATCATCTTTGTGTCAGAGACAACCGGCGACAAACAGGGCAACTCAGCGGCGGAAAAGAACCCATGATCAAATCAGAGCTCGTGCAGACGATTGCCAATCGCAATCCGCATCTCTATCTGCGTGACGTGGAAAACATCGTCAACGCGATCTTCGAGGAAATTTCCGACGCGCTCGCGGAAGGAAACCGCGTGGAATTAAGGGGTTTCGGCGCGTTTTCGGTAAAAAACCGCCCGGCCCGCACGGGGCGCAATCCACGCACCGGCGAGTCCGTTGAGGTAGAAGAAAAGTGGGTTCCCTTCTTCAAGACCGGCAAGGAACTGCGCGAACGCCTGAACGCAGAGAAGGACCGGTAAGTCTTCCCTGAAGCGTCTTCCAGATTAACAGTGGGTTGAAATGGCCAACCGCATCATTCTCGTACTTGTTCTCGTGCCGTTGGCAGTGATCATCATTGCGCTGGCCGTAGCCAACCGCGCCCTGGTTCCCTTCACGATCGACCCGTTCAACCCAGGCAATCCCGCCCTCACCGTTCACTGGCCGCTGTTCGCCTATCTTTTTGCCTCCGTGGCACTCGGAATGGTGGTGGGCAGCCTCGCCACCTGGTTCCGCCAGGGTCGCTACCGCCGCGACGCGCGGGAACGCAGGAAAGAGGTCGACAAGCTGCGTCAGGCTCCGGCGGCTGCCGCCAGCAATGCGCCGCAGATCAAACATTCCCCTTCCTGAAACCTGCCGGGCAGGCGCGAACTTCGCTGACGCTTTGTTGCCTGCGGGGCGCGGCTGTGGCAGAAGCGCGGGCATAGTTGCCCAGTGTCGGAGACCCGATTGAAGCCTGCGCGCGCCAAACGCCGGAACGATGACCGGCGCAGCCCGAAGAAACAGACAGCTCCGCGTGAAAAGCCGCAGCGCCAGCCCGAGCCGAGCGCGCGCCCCGCGCCGCCGCGGCGCAGCGGTGCCCTGCCGGACGAGCGCCTGCCCGTCATTCTCGAAGTGCTGCCGAATGATGATTATGCGCTGCTCGATTCCGGCGGCGGGCAGAAGCTTGAGCAATATGGCCCCTACCGCATCGTGCGGCCGGAGGGGCAGGCGATCTGGCAACCCGCTCTTGGCCCGGCTGAGTGGAACAGGGCGGATGCCATCTTTACCGGCGATACGGACGAAGAAGGTATGGGCCGCTGGCGCTTCCCCAGGGAGCCGCTCGGCGAGACATGGCCAATGCGCCATGACGGGATCGACTATCTTGGACGGTTCACCTCGTTTCGCCATGTAGGCGTGTTTCCGGAACAGGCGACCCACTGGTCCCATATGGAAACGCTGGTGCGCGAGGCGCGCCGCCCGGTGAAGGTGCTGAACCTGTTCGGCTATACGGGGCTTGCCTCGCTGGTTGCAGCCCGGGCCGGTGCGGAAGTGACCCATGTGGATGCGTCGAAAAAGGCGATCGGCTGGGCGCGCGAGAACCAGGAAATGGCTGGCCTTGGCGACAGGCCGATCCGCTGGATCTGTGAGGACGCGGTGAAGTTTGCCGAGCGCGAGGCGCGGCGCGGCAATGCCTATGACATCGTTCTGTTCGACCCGCCCGCTTATGGGCGCGGACCCAAGGGCGAGGTGTGGCAGCTGTTCGAGGATCTGCCCTATCTGGCCGACCTCTGCCGCTCGATCCTGACACCCAAACCGCTGGCAGTGGTGCTGACGGCCTATTCCATCCGCGCTTCCTTCTTCGCCATCCACGCCCTGATGCGCGACACATTTGCCGGCGATGGTGGCCGGGTGGAATCGGGTGAACTGATCATTCGCGAGAAGTCGGCAGGCCGCGCCCTGTCCACCTCGCTGTTTTCGCGCTGGGTGGCATCATGAGCGGACATGACAACGAGAGGCGCAGGCCGGGTCAGGTGAAGGAAGTCACCAGCCTCACCAATCCGATCATCAAGGACATTCGCGCGCTGGCGCAGAAGAAGTATCGCGACCGCGAACACGCCTTCATCGCCGAGGGACAGAAGCTGGTGATCGACGCGTTCGATGCCGGCTGGACGATCCGCACGCTTCTCTATGCCAAAGCGGGGCGCGGCAATGAGGCGGTGGAGCGGCTGGCCGCGCGCACCGTGGCATCCGGCGGTCTTGTTCTCATCGTCAGCGAAAAGGTGCTGTCGACCATCACCAAACGTGACAATCCGCAGATGGTTGTCGGTGTTTTCGAGCAGAAGACAATGAGGCTTGAAACCGTAAAACCCGCCGATGGCGAGGTCTGGGTGGCGCTCGACCGGGTTCGCGATCCCGGCAATCTGGGCACCGTTCTGCGCACCGTGGACGCCGTGGGCGCAAAGGGTGTCATCCTCGTGGGCGACTGCACCGACCCGTTTTCCTTCGAGACGGTCCGGGCCACGATGGGCTCCATTTTCGCCGTGCCCATCGTGCGGACGGGCGAAGAAGCGTTCCTCGCCTGGCGGAAAGGTTTTGCCGGCCGGGTTGTGGGCACGCATCTGAAGGGCTCGGTCGACTATCGCACCGTCGATTACAGAAAGGGTCCGGTCCTGCTCCTGATGGGCAATGAGCAGCAGGGCCTGCCGGACCGGCTAGCCGAAAGCTGCGACACGCTCGTGCGCATTCCGCAGGCAGGGCGAGCGGATTCGCTCAATCTCGCCGTGGCAACGGGCGTGATGCTTTATGAAATCCGGCGTGCGGCGCTGCCGCTTGAAGAAAGAGCCGACGCATGAGCGCGCGGGCCATCGGGTTCTACGCGCTGCTGATCGTGCTCTTCACGGTCGCAGATCAGGTGGTGAAGGAAGTGGTTGAGACCATGATGCCGCTGCATGAGCGGATCGAGCTTCTGCCGTTCCTCTCGCTTCTGCATTCACGCAACACCGGCATTGCCTTCTCCATGTTTTCCGGCATGAGCGACATGGCACTCAGCCTCGTGATGGCAGGCGTGATTCTGTTCATCGGGTATCTCGCATTGCGCACGGGGTCTGCCCAAAAATGGGCACGGCTCGGCTTCGCGCTCATTCTGGGTGGGGCATTCGGCAATCTCATCGACCGGCTCACCAACGGTTTCGTCACCGACTACATCTATTTCCACACGCCGGTCTGGTCGTTTGCGATCTTCAATCTGGCCGATGTGTTCATCACTGTCGGCGCGGGACTTGTCATCCTCGACGAGTTTCTTGACTGGCGGCGCGGCCGCACGGGCGGCGAGACGCGCGCGGATTGACCTCGCGTCCGCCGCGCCGCAAAGTCTGCGATCATCGATGACCGTAACCAGCCGGAGTGAGTGATGGCGGACACGTTTCAAGCGGTTCTGATTTCGCGCGACGAGGACAAGAAGCAGTCCGTCGAATGGACGGAGCTTTCCGAAGACGATCTGATGGAGGGCGACGTTACAGTTGCCGTGGAGGCGACCACCGTCAACTACAAGGACGGGCTCGCCATCACCGGAAAGGCGCCCGTGGTGCGACGCTTTCCCCTCGTGCCGGGCATCGATTTCGCCGGCACGGTTGTGAAATCCTCCCATGACGGCTGGAAAGAGGGCGATAAGGTCATTCTCAATGGCTGGGGCGTGGGCGAGACGCATTACGGCGCCTATGCCGGGCGCGCGCGGGTGAATGGCGACTGGCTGGTGCCGCTGCCCGATGGCATGAGCGCGAAGGACGCGATGGCTGTGGGCACTGCTGGCTATACGGCCATGCTGTGCGTTATGGCGCTGGAGCGTCACGGCATCACCCCGGAGCGTGGGCCGGTGGTGGTGACGGGCGCTGCCGGCGGTGTCGGCTCTGTCGCCATCGCGCTTCTGGCCGGGCAGGGGCATCACGTGATCGCCTCCACCGGGCGAGCATCCGAAGCCGACTACCTGAAGGAGCTGGGCGCATCAGAAATCATCGACCGGGAGGAGCTTTCCGGTCCCGCCCGTCCCCTCGGCAAGGAGCGCTGGGCAGGTGGCATTGATGCGGTGGGCAGCCACACGCTCGCCAATGTGCTTTCCATGACCTCCTATGGCGGCGCGGTGGCGGCCTGCGGGTTGGCGCAGGGCATGGACCTGCCGGCCAGTGTCGCGCCGTTCATCCTGCGCGGCGTCTCGCTATTGGGCGTTGATTCCGTCATGGCGCCGAAGGAGCTGCGCATGGAGGCCTGGCAGCGCATTGCCAAAGAACTCGACCACAAAAAACTTGGCGCCATCGCAAGCGTCGTGCCGTTCAGCGACGTGATTTCGGCTGCAACGGACATCATCGAGGGCAGGGTGCGCGGACGCGTGGTTGTGGAGATGCCCAGTTAAGCCATTCGCTAAAATTCGAACGGCCAGCCAAAAGCTTCCGTAATGCCCGCCGCCTATTGTCTGCGCCATGACAATGGCGGGGAAAAACAAAGGCGACCCGAAGCCGGCAAGGACGCTCCCCCCGGAGCGGCAGCCGCGCAAGAGGATCCGCATCAGGCCACCGGCGCTGGCGCCGGTGCGGCTTCCCGTGCCGACGCATCATGGCGAATTGGCCATCGGCCTGGCGATTCTGCTGATTGCGGGGCTGAGTCATCTGACCGGTGCCTCACCGCTCATCAGCATGGCGCTCCTGGCACTGGGTGGCGTTGCGCTGGCGCTCGCCCTTCGGGCGTCCATGGTGGATCGACGCATGGCATCGGTTCTGGCCGAATCCGAAGCGGTCAATCGCGGCGAGCTCGAAGAACTGGCCGACCGCATGTGGGAGCTGCGCGAAAGCGAGGAGCGCTTTCACGGGCTGGTGGATGCGCTGGGTGACCTGATTGTCCACCGAGACCGCAGCGGCCGCATCGTCTATGTGAACCGCGTGTTTGCAGACCTTCTGGGCCGCGACCCTTCCACCCTGGTGGGCCGCACGCTGAGCCAGCTCGGCATCGATATCGGCCTCGTGCCCGATGCCGCCTTCACCGATGGCGAATGCCTGAGCTCCACCGATGTGGCGATCCACACGCGTGGCGGGGTGCGCTGGTATTCATGGATCGAGCACTCGGTGCGCGACGACAGCGCGGATTCGGTGTCGCACCGGGCCATTGCGCGCGACATCACCGCCCGCAAGCGGGCCGAGACGGCGCTGATCAACGCGCGCGAACGCGCCGAACAGGCAAGCCGCGCGAAATCGAGCTTCCTCGCCACGGTGAGCCATGAAATCCGCACGCCGATGAACGGCATTATGGGCATGGCGACACTTCTGGCCGACACGGAACTGACGCCCGAGCAGCGCACCTATGTGGGCGCGGTATCCACTTCTGCGAGCGCGCTTGTGGCGCTGATCGAGGACCTGCTCGACTATTCCAAGATCGAGGCGGGGCGGCTGGAACTGGAGCCCCAGGCGCTCCCGGTGAACGAGCTCGTGGAGAACGTGGTCGAACTGCTGTCTGCCCGCGCCTTTGCGAAGAACATCGGCCTTGGCTGCTACATCGCGCCGGATGTGCCCGAAACCATCACGGCGGATCCGGGCCGCCTGCGCCAGGTGCTGATCAACCTGCTCGGCAATGCGCTGAAATTCACCGACGAGGGCGGGGTGACGGTCGCGGTTTCGCGCGCGGAGAAGAATGGTGCGCCGGCGCTGCGGATTGCCGTTTCCGATTCCGGCCCCGGGCTCGAAAAGGACGATATCAGTCGCATCTTCAAGGACTTCGAACAGGTGGACGGCAGCTCCACCCGCCGCCATGGCGGCGCGGGGCTCGGCCTTGCCATCACCAAGCGCATTGTCGACGCGATGAATGGCTCGATCAGCGTGGCGAGCACGCCGGGCGAGGGCTCGGAATTTGCCGTGCTCCTGCCGCTGGGCGCGGAGGCGGAAGAGGCGGGCCGCGTCGAACCCGTGCTTGAAGGGATCAACGCCGTCATTCTCTCGCCCTTCGCACAGGAGGCCGAGACCATCGCCATGACCGTGCGTGTCCATGGCGGGCGCGCGGCCATCGCCGCCACTGCGGAGGATGCGGCAAGGCTCGCCGAGGAGAGCGGCCGGCCGTTCAACACGGTGCTGGTCGACGCCTCGCTCGAAAGCGACGATGGCGCGCTGATCACCCGTCTGCACAAGCTCGGCGTGGGCGGAGATCGTGCGCTGACGCTGATCACGCCTTCCGAGCGCGGGCGGCTTCCCGCGTTTCGCGCCAGCGGCTATGGCGCCTTTCTCGCGCGACCCGTGCGTGGCAGGACGCTTCTGCGCCAGCTTTTGGGCAGCAAGGGCGAGGCCATCTGGCCGGCTGCCGAAGCGCTCGGCCGCACGCATGATGCCGGGACCATGGGCCGGCGCGCGGGCGGGCTCAACATTCTGGTCGCCGAGGACAACGAGATCAACGCCATGCTGGCGCGCGCCACACTGTCTCGCGCGGGGCATCGGGTCACGCTCGTCTCCAACGGGCGCGAGGCGGTGGAGGCGGTGAGCGCGCCGGGCACACGCTTCGATGCGGTGCTGATGGACCTGCACATGCCGGTGATGGACGGGCTCGACGCCATCAACGCCATCCGCCGGCACGAGGAGGAAACCGGGCTGGCGCCACTGCCCATCCTCGTTCTCACCGCCGACGGGCAGGAGGAGACGCGCAGCGGCGTGCTTGCCCATGGCGCCAATGGCTTTGTCACCAAGCCGCTCGACCCTGACGAACTTCTGGCCGCGCTGGAGCTGCAGGTCACGGCCTGAAAACAGGGTGGGGGACAGACCCAGGTGCGGAATGAGCGGTTCGATTGGGCGGGTTGCGAATGCCGCTTCTCCGTGCCTTCACCCTCATCCTGCGCTTCCTGAGCCTGTCGAAGGGCGAAGGGCGGGGTGAAGGCATGCACGACCCTCGCCACCGCCGCTGCACTCCATGCCGCCCTCGCCCTTCGACACGCTCAGGATGAGGGCTGTGTGTGTCTTCCCCTTCCAAGCACCGCGTCATCCCGGGCTTGACCCGGGACCCATTGAGAAGCGAGGCCGGGTGTCGCAGAAGGTGCTGCCGGTGAAGCAGGGGCGATGCCCGGATCGCACACCCGCTTGCCGCTCACCCCCTGTGACGGTAGTGTCATAGTTCTGTCGCAAGCGACCACTATTTCAGCGTCAACGCCAAGCGGAGGAGAATCAGCAATGCAGGGCATCACGCTGAACCGGGCCCCTCTCGATGACCAGGCCGCAAGGCCGCCGCTCGCCGGCGATGCCGGGGATGCGCTTCTGGGCCGCATCGGCTCGCTCGAAGTGCGCCTTGCGCGCAGCGAGGAGGAGATTGCCGCGGCCCAGAGCATTCGCTACCGGGTTTTCTACAATGAGATGGGCGCGAAAGCGCCGCTCGGCGCGCTGAATGCCGACCGCGACGCGGATGCATTCGATGCCGTGTGCGACCACCTTCTGGTGTTCGACACCGCGCTTCCGGGCGAGGATGTGGACCGCATTGTCGGCACCTACCGGCTCCTGACGCCGGAGGGCGCGCGCCGGGCCGGAAAATTCTATTCCGCAGACGAATTCGCCATCGAGACGCTGATGGCCCGCCATCAGGGCCGCCGCTTTCTGGAGCTTGGCCGCTCCTGCGTTCTGCCGCCCTACCGCACCAAGCGCACAATCGAGCTTCTGTGGCAGGGCATCTGGGCCTATTGCCGCAAGAAGCGCATCGACGTGATGATGGGCTGCGCCTCCTTCCCCGGCGTCGTGCCGGCCGCCCATGCGGAAGCGCTCTCCTTCCTCGGGCATTTCTGCCAGGTGGAGGCCGAGTGGCATGTGCGCGCCGTCGCCAGCCGCTATGCCCCGCTCGACCTGATGCCGAAGGAAGCGATCCAGACCCGCTCGGCGCTTGCCGCCATGCCGCCCCTCGTCAAAGGCTATCTGCGCCTCGGCGCCCGCTTTGGCGATGGCTGCGTGATCGACCATGATTTCGGCACCACGGATGTGTTCGTCGTGCTGCCGGTGGAGGCGATCTCGGATCGGTATATTAATTACTACGGGGCTGAAGCGCAGCGTTTTGCGGCTTGAGGTTGCGAGTTTCTCAGTTCGTTTTGTTCCGTCTTCCGCCTGCTGCGTTCGCAGCATTTGTGTCTCTGCGCTGCTACAATTGGTGGCCAGAATCATGTGGGAGACCAAAGCGTGGCGGAAAAATTCACCGTACTCATCGATGAAAGTGGTGAGCCTGGTATCAAGAGAATCCGTTCCGAAACATCAGGCGGTGCTTCTCCGTATATGACTTTAGGTGCTGTTCTTATTAAGGAATCATCTCGAAATCATATTGAACAATTCTTGGTAGATCTTTGTGCTGAATTCAAGCGCGACAATCTTCATTGCGCGAGTTTGAATCATAATCAAATAGTCAAGTTTGCAAAAACTGTGTCGAATCTTGAATTGACGTTATTTGGTGTAATCTCCAGGAAGGAAACGTTGCGGGATTACAAGTATTCAATATCGAATGATAGTGGAAAGTGCTATAATAAATGCTCTCAGTATCTTATGGAGCGCATTGGGTTTTTCGCAAGGATGCGCGGGATTTCGCCGGAAGATATAGATATAGTTTTTGAAGAGGCGAATTTAAACTATTCAAGAATGAGGGCTTTTCTCAAAGCGTGCCAAAGGAAGCCTTTGATAAAGTTCACAGAGAATTTGAGGTACATAAATATTGACAGGATATCCACGAAAAAGAAATCTGAAGAAAGCCTTCTTCAAATAGCCGATTTGGTAGCTCACGCGCTGTATAGATGTGTTGACAAGAGCAAGGGTAACTAAGGGATTTCTGAGATAAGATACCTTCGTGAATTGTCTGGAAAGTTTTTTGCAAGCCATAATACCAAGAAAGTTTGCGATTCCGGTCTGTATTGTGTTCATTCAGTGCGAGATCTGAATGTTGATGATGAGACCCGGGAATTCATTTCTGGTATGAGGAACGGTTGATCGATTCAGTTTATTGGAAGCCTGTTCAGGAGGACGTTTAACTTACTTAGGTGGCGCGCAGAAGCAGTTGGTCGCGCTATTGCGCGACCAACCGGATGGGTCCCCAAATCAAACCGCCGCATTATAAGCCGCAATCGCCGCCATGTTCACGATATCGGAATCCTTCGCGTTCAGCGAAACCACCTGAACAGACTTGTTCAGCCCCACCAGAAGCGGGCCGATGACGGTGGAGCCGCCCAGTTCCTGCAGCATCTTGGTGGAGATGGAGGCGGAGTGGAAGGCGGGCATGACCAGCACATTGGCCGGGCCCGACAGGCGGCAGAAGGGATATTGCTGCATCAGGCTCGGGTTCAGCGCCACATCGGCGGCCATCTCGCCATCATATTCGAAATCGACCCGGCGCTTGTCGAGGATCTTCACCGCCTCCTGCACACGCTCGGAGCGTTCGCCCGGCGGGTGGCCGAAGGTGGAATAGGCGAGCATCGCCACGCGCGGTTCATAGCCCATGCGGCGGGCCTGTCCGGCGGCCTCCTCGGCAATGTCGGCCAGCTCCTCGGAATTGGGCATGTCGTGCACCGCCGTATCGGCCACGAGCACGGTGCGCCCGCGGCACAACGCCAGCGTGACGCCGATGACCCGGTGGCCGGGGCGCGCGTCGATCACGCGGCGCACATCGTCGAGCACGGTGGAATAGTTGCGCGTCACGCCGCTCACCATCGCATCCGCATCGCCCAGCGCCACCATGGTGGCGGCGAAATGGTTGCGGTCGTTGTTGATCAGGCGCTGCGCGTCGCGGAAGAGATAGCCCTTCCGCTGCAGGCGCTCATAGAGGTAGTCGGCATAGATGCTGTTGCGGCGCGAAAGCCGCGCATTGATGATCTCGATGCCGGATTTGGAAAGATCGACGCCCGCCTGCCGCGCCGTCTCGCGGATCTGCTCTTCCCGGCCGAGCAGGATGGCGGTGCCGAGCTTCTGGTTCACATAGGAGGCGGCAGCGCGCATCACCTGTTCTTCCTCGCCCTCGGCAAAGACCACGCGCTTGGGCTGGCGGCGCACCCGGTCGTAGATGCGCTGCAGCGTCGAGGCGAGCGGATCGCGGCGGGCCGAAAGCTCGTTTTCGTATTTCTGCATGTCGAGGATGGGGCGGCGGGCAACGCCCGAATCCATCGCCGCCTTTGCAACAGCCACCGGCACGGCCGAGATGAGGCGCGGATCGAACGGCACGGGGATGATGTAGTTGGGGCCATATTTGGGGCGGTTGCCCTGATAGGCGGCGGCCACATCGTCCGGCACGTCCTTGCGGGCAAGCTCGGCCAGCGCCTCGGCGGCGGCCACCTTCATCGCGTCGTTGATGGTGGTCGCGCGCACATCGAGCGCACCACGGAAGATATAGGGGAAGCCGAGGACGTTGTTGACCTGGTTGGGATAGTCCGAGCGGCCTGTCGCCATGATGGCGTCGGTGCGGATTTCGGCCACTTCCTCCGGCGTGATCTCCGGGTCGGGATTGGCCATGGCGAAGATGATCGGGTTTTTCGCCATGGACTGCACCATGGCCGGCGTCAGCGCGCCCTTGGCCGAAAGGCCGAAAAACACATCCGCCCCTTCCAGCGCCTCGGCCAGCGTGCGCTTTTCGGTTTCGACGGCATGGGCGGATTTCCACTGGTTCATGCCTTCCTCGCGGCCCTTGTAGACCACGCCCTTCGTATCGCAGAGGAAGACGTTTTCCGGCGCGAGGCCAAGCGATT
The DNA here is from genome assembly GCF_056431025.1 of Nitratireductor lacus. Classification (NCBI taxonomy): domain Bacteria; kingdom Pseudomonadati; phylum Pseudomonadota; class Alphaproteobacteria; order Hyphomicrobiales; family Phyllobacteriaceae; genus Nitratireductor; species Nitratireductor lacus. Next base: position 223,277 of record NZ_JBWKMB010000002.1, read on the forward strand.
TGGCAAGCTCGATACAGGCAATGCCGGCAGCCCCCGCGCCATTGCAGACAAGCTTTGTCGTCTTGATGTCGCGGTCGGTGAGGTGCAGCGCGTTGATGAGGCCGGCAAGCGCGATGATCGCCGTGCCGTGCTGGTCGTCATGAAAGACGGGAATGTCCATCAGCTCGCGCAACTGGCTTTCGATGATGAAGCACTCGGGCGCCTTGATGTCTTCCAGATTGATGCCGCCGAAGGAGGGGCCGAGCAGCTTGACGCAGTTGACGAAGGCGTCGGCGTCTTCCGTGTCGACCTCGAGATCGATGGAATCGACATCGGCAAAGCGCTTGAAGAGGACGGACTTGCCCTCCATCACCGGCTTGGAGGCAAGCGCGCCGAGATTACCAAGGCCGAGGATCGCCGTGCCGTTGGAAATGACGGCCACCATATTGCCGCGCGTCGTGTAGTCGAAGGCGCGGCTCGGGTCTTCGGCAATGGCCTGAACGGGCACGGCCACGCCCGGAGAATAGGCGAGCGAAAGATCGCGCTGCGTTGCCATGGGCTTGGTGGGGGTGATTTCCAGCTTGCCGGGTCTGCCGGATGAGTGGAAGTCCAGCGCTTCCTGCGGGCTGACGGACGGTCCCTGACGTTCGGACTTTTTATCGTTGGGCATGTCGGCTTGTTTCCTCCGGGAGACGGGCTCTGGCTTATGCTTTCTGTGGAGTTTTGCCAGTGACGGGTGCATAAGGCTACACTTTTGCCCAGTAAATGGCCAAGCAGATTGAAGCTGTTGATTTGAAGCCAGTACAAAGCCAATGCAAAGGCTGGGGAGCCCTCCTTGAACGACGAAACGCCCATGCGCCACAAGGCAATGCAGGCCGCCGCCGGGGCGACGCCCATGATGGCACAATATATCGAGATCAAGACGGCCAATCCCGATTCGCTCCTGTTCTACCGCATGGGCGACTTCTACGAGCTGTTCTTCGAGGATGCGGAAATCGCCAGTCGAGCGCTGGGCATCACGCTCACCAAGCGCGGCAAGCACCAGGGCGACGACATTCCCATGTGTGGCGTGCCGGTGCATGCGGCAGACGATTATCTGCAGAAGCTGATCGGCCTTGGCCATCGCGTGGCCGTCTGCGAGCAGATGGAAGACCCTGCCGAGGCGAAGAAGCGCGGCTCGAAATCCGTGGTAAAGCGCGATGTGATCCGGCTGGTCACACCGGGCACCATCACCGAGGAAAAGCTGCTCGATCCCTCCGAGGCCAATTATTTGATGGCGCTTGGCCGGGTGAAGGGCGGGGATGAGAGCCTTGCGCTTGCCTGGATCGACATTTCCACCGGCGCGTTCCGCGTCGCGCCCACGCGCCCCGACCGGCTTCTGGCCGATGTGCTGCGCATCGACCCGCGCGAGCTGATCGTGCCCGAGGCCGTCTATTACGACGATGCCTTCCGGTCTGCCTTCGATGTTCTGGGACGGGTGGCCAATCCACAGCCGGCGAACCTGTTCGATTCCGCCTCCGCCGAAATGCGCCTGACGCGCTTTTATGGCGTGGCGACGCTGGAAGGCTTTGGCCGTTATTCCCGCGCCGAGCTTTCGGCCATTTCCGGTGCTGTCGCCTATGTGGAGAAGACCCAGAAGGCAGAGCGTCCGCCGCTTGGCCGCCCGGAACGCGACGATGAAGGCGCGAGCCTCTTCATCGACCCGGCGACCCGCGCCAATCTGGAGCTTGGCCGGACGCTTTCGGGCAGCCGCGATGGCAGCCTTGCCAAAGCCATCGACCGCACGGTGACGGGGGCGGGCAGCCGGCTTTTGTTCGAGCGGCTCATGTCACCGCTCACCGATCCGGAAGCGATTGGCGCGCGGCTCGATGCGGTCTCGTTCTTTCTTTCCGAGCCGGGCCTGCGCGAAGATGTGCGCCGGCTTCTGAAGGGCGTGCCGGACATTGCCCGCGCGCTCTCGCGCCTGGCGCTCAACCGTGGCGGCCCGCGCGATCTCGGCGCGCTCGCCTCCGGTTTCGAGGCGGCGCATGGCGTGGCGGCGCTGCTTCAGGGCAGGGACGCGCCTGCGGAGATCGCCGGAGCGCTTTCCGGCATAGCCGGTCTTCCCATGGAGTTTGCCGCCCATCTTGCGCGCGCGCTTTCTGATGAGCTTCCGCTATTAAAGCGCGACGGCGGGTTCATCCGCGCGGGCTACAATGACGAGCTCGACGAGATGCGCGCGCTGCGCGACCAGTCGCGCCGGGTGATCGCCGAGATGGAGCGGCAGCTTGTCGATGAAACCGGCGTCAAGTCGCTCAAGATCCGGCACAACAATGTGCTTGGCTATTACATTGAGGTCACGGCCAACAATGCCGGCGTGATGATCGGAACGGATGAGGCGAAGGCGCGCTTCATCCATCGCCAGACCATGGCCAACGCCATGCGCTTCACCACAACGGAACTGGCGGAACTGGAAACGAAAATCGCCAATGCCGCCGACCGGGCCCTGCAGATCGAGCTCGGCGTCTTCGATCAGCTGCTGTCGGAAGCCGTGTCCGCCGCCGACCGCATCCGCGCTGCCGCCGATGCGCTGGCGGTGCTCGATGTTTCGGCCGCCCTTGCCGAGCTTGCGGAAGCGGAAAACTATTGCCGCCCGCAGGTGGATGACAGTCTCGACTTTCACATCGAGGGTGGACGGCATCCCGTGGTGGAGCAGGCGCTGCGCAGGCAACTGGCCGAACCCTTCGTCGCCAATGACTGCGACCTGTCGCCGACAGGTGAGGAGCAGGCGGGCGCGATCTGGCTTCTGACCGGTCCGAACATGGGCGGTAAATCGACATTTTTGCGCCAGAACGCACTCATTGCCGTGATGGCGCAGATGGGCTCCTTCGTTCCGGCGTCCGTTGCGCGCATCGGCGTGGTGGATAGGCTCTTCAGCCGCGTCGGGGCGTCCGACGATCTGGCGCGCGGCCGCTCGACCTTCATGGTCGAGATGGTGGAGACCGCGGCGATCCTCAATCAGGCGGGGCCGCGTGCGCTGGTGATCCTCGATGAGATTGGCCGCGGCACGGCGACCTTCGATGGCCTCTCCATCGCCTGGGCGGCGGTTGAATATCTGCATGAACAAAACCGCTGCCGGGCGCTCTTCGCCACCCATTTCCACGAGATGACCGCGCTTTCGGAAAAACTCGGACGGCTGTCGAATGTCACCATGCGGGTGAAGGAATTCGAGGGCGATGTGGTGTTCCTGCACGAGGTGGGACGCGGCGCGGCCGACCGTTCCTACGGCGTGCAGGTGGCGCGGCTCGCCGGTCTGCCCCATGCGGTGGTGGAGCGCGCGCGCGAAGTGCTCCAGCAGCTCGAAGAGGGCGAGACCTCTGGCAAGGCGTCGAAACTGATCGACGATCTGCCGCTCTTCTCGGTGGCGGCGAAACAGGAAGCGAAAGCGTCGAAGACGCCGGATCGGATTGGCGAGGAACTGCTGGCGATCAACCCGGATGATCTGACACCGCGTGAAGCGCTGGAGGCGCTCTATCGGCTGAAGCAGCTTGCGGCTGAGAAATAGGCTGCGCGACGGCAGGCGGTCTGGCATGGGTCCTCGGGTCAAGCCCGAGGATGACGAAGAAACGGGCTGCGTGGAAGCTCGCTATGGCTGGGCTTGCCGATATTCTCCTGCTGAGGTGTTGTTGCCGGGTTGAACGGGAAAGGCTGTTCTGTGACCGGCTATGTCTACATGCTAGCGAGCCAGAAACGGGGAACGATCTATATCGGCGTTACCAACGATCTGGGACGGCGAATCGTAGAGCACAAGGAAGGTCGGATTCCCGGCTTCACCAGTCGATATGGAGTGACCCGGCTTGTCTGGTACGAAGAGCATTTTGATATGCGCGACGCCATCCAGCGGGAGAAGTCGCTGAAACGCTGGTCGCGTCAGTGGAAAATCGACTTGATCGAGAAAACCAAACCGGAGTGGAACGAACTTTTGCGTGGGTGGGGTTGGTCGTGATGCTTTGACGCTCCGGCATGGATCCTCGGGTCAAGCCCGAGGATGACGAGTGTGTTTTGACGCTTGTTCGCAACCGTATCCAGGCCGGACTGGAGATCACTCCCCCGTCGTCATCCTCGGGCTTGACCCGAGGATCCATGCCTGAACATTCCAGCAGGGTCGCCTAAAGCACATCGCCCCAGTCGGCCTTGCGGGCGGCCTTGAAGGAGGGGCCTTCGCGGCGGGTGACGAGGCGCTCGTCCAGGGCACCGTCGCTGGTGCACAGTTTCAGACGCACCATGCCGCTGGATGTTTTCGGTGGGGCGAGCACGCGGTCGGGGCGCACGTCGGGCGCGTGGCGAGACACCGCCAGATAGCTGAATTTTTCATCCTCCCACGGCACCTCGCCGCCCTTGGCTGTGCGGTGCAGGCGCGAGCGGGCGACGCGGCGCGAAAAATGGCACCAGTCGGGCGCAGCCACCGGGCAGGGCGCGTGGTGCGGGCAGGGGGCCAGAATATGGCCGCCGAGGGCGATCAGCCGGTCGCGCGCGGCAAGAATGCGCTGCCACCCGGCAGGGGTGCCCGGCTCCACAATCACCAGCGTGTCGGCGGTCAGCGCCCAGAGACGGTCGATCAGCGTATCGCGTACCGCCGGAGCAAGCTCGTCCAGAACGTAGCAGAGCGTCACGAGGTCGGCGGGCGCGATATCGGTGAGACCGTCTTCGATGCCTGCCGCATGCCACATGGCTGCCACGGGAAGAGCTTCAGCAAGCCTCGCGCCGGTCTCACGCATGGCAGTACTTGTTTCGACCAGCGTTGCGGTGTCGAGCTCCGGCCATTCTGCGCGAGCCGCCCAGAGCGCCGTTCCGGGGCCGGCGCCCACATCGAGCATGCGCGCCGGCGTGAAACCCTCATGGCGGTCCGCCGTTTCTGAAAGGCATTGGCGCACGGCGGCGTAGGTGGCGGGCAGGCGGGTTGCCAGATAGGCTTTTGCCGCCAGCGCATCGCCCACATGGAGGCTTCCGTCACGGGTTTCGGCGCGATAGCGTTTTGAGAGGCGCTGGGCTGCGTCCTGAATCTCGGAAAGCGGCGTGCCTTCCAGAAACGCGTCGACTGCCTGTCGCAGCGGGGCGGGAAGCTCCATTTGAAACCCGTGTGCTTGCTGTGCGAAACCCATGCGACATAGCCGCAGGGCCGAAGCCTCGCAACCGCAGTTTTTGACAGCCATTTCGCAGCGCGCGAAAACAGGCTATACAGCGCCGCCAATTCGGGAAGCTCATGGCCAAGGTTCCACTCAAGCTCGACCAGATCATAGACGGCGCAGTCCTGCGCGCCGAGCTCGCAGGTTATGCCGAAAAGTCGAGCGGCTCAGATCTGCGCACAAGCGTGATGAAAGCACTGAAGGCGCGCATTGCGGAAGGCCGCAAGGCGGCCGAAACCATGTTAATGAACGATGGCGGCGGCACGGCCTGCGCGGCGCGGCTCTCGCACCTCATGGATGTGATCATCTCCGAGGTGCAGCATTTTGCGGCGATGCATGTTTATCCGACGCAGAACCCGTCGTCGGCGGAGCGCCTGGCGATTGTCGCCGTCGGCGGCTATGGGCGCGGCACGCTGGCGCCCGGATCCGACATCGACCTCCTTTTTCTCTTGCCCTACAAGCAGACGCCCTGGGGCGAGCAGATCGTGGAATATGTGCTCTACATGCTGTGGGACATGGGGCTGAAGGTCGGTCATGCCACCCGCAATATCGACGAGTGCATCCGCCAGGCGCGCACCGACATGACGATCCGCACTGCCGTTCTGGAAGCGCGCTTCATCTGCGGCGAAAAACCTCTTTATGAAGAGATGGTCGAGCGTTTCGACGAGGAAGTGGTCAAGGACACGGGCGCCGAATACAGCCAGGCCAAGCTCGCCGAGCGCGATCTGCGCCATGCCAAGGCGGGCGAGAGCCGCTATCTGGTGGAACCGAATGTGAAGGATGGCAAGGGCGGCCTGCGCGATCTGCACACGCTGTTCTGGATCGGCAAATATTTTTACCGCGTGCGCCGCGCGGAAGACCTGGTGGGGCAGGGCGTGTTCACTCGCAAGGAATATCTCCAGTTCCGCAAGGCGGAAGATTTCCTGTGGGCGGTGCGCTGCCACATGCACTTTCTCACCGGAAAGGCGGAGGAGCGGCTGCATTTCGATATTCAGCGCGATATCGCAGAGCGACTTGGCTATACGAGCCATCCCGGCCTGTCGGCGGTCGAGCGCTTCATGAAGCACTACTTCCTGACGGCCAAGGGCGTGGGCGACCTGACCCGCATCTTCTGTGCGGCTCTTGAGGAGGAGCAGGGCAAGCATGTCCCCGGCTTCAACCGCTTCTTCATGAACTTCTCGCGCCGCCGCAGAAAACTTGCCGGCACCAGCGATTTCATCGTCGACAATCACCGCATCAATGTGGCGGACGAAGGCGTGTTCGAGCGGGATCCGGTGAACCTGTTGCGGTTATTCTGGTTTGCTGACCGACACGGTCTCGAATATCACCCCGAGGCGCTGAAGCTGCTCACCCGTTCGCTCAAGCTGATCGATCGCAATCTGCGCCGCGACAGGGAGGCCAACCGCCTCTTTATGGATGTGCTGACATCTGACCGCGACCCCGCGCTCAACATGCGGCGCATGAACGAGGCCGGTGTGCTGGGCAAGCTCATCCCCGATTTCAACAAGATCGTGGCGATGATGCAGTTCAACATGTACCACCACTATACGGTCGACGAGCACCTCATCCGTTGCATCGGCGTGCTTTCGGAAATCGAACATGGCGATGGCGAGAAGCTGCATCCGCTTTCCCATTCGCTGATGCCGTCGCTGAAGCCGTGGCGCGAAGTGCTCTACACGACGCTTCTCCTGCACGATATCGCCAAGGGAAGGCCGGAGGATCACTCCACGGCAGGTGCGCGGATTGCCCGCAGGCTCTGCCCGCATATGGGGTTCGATCCCAAGGAAACGGAGATGATCGCCTGGCTGGTCGAGCATCATCTCGACATGTCCATGGTTGCCCAGACGCGCGATCTGAACGACCGCAAGACGATTCAGGACTTTGCCGACATGGTGCAGTCCGTGGAGCGGCTGAAGCTGCTTCTGGTGTTGACCGTATGCGACATTCGCGGCGTCGGGCCAGGCGTGTGGAATGGCTGGAAGGGGCAGCTCCTGCGCACGCTCTATTACGAGACCGAAGTGCTTCTGACCGGTGGCTTCTCCGAAGCGCCGCGCTCCACCCGTGCGGACGAGGCGCGCCAGCGGCTGGCAGGCGCGCTTGAAGAGCACGGCTGGCCCGAAAAAGACATCGAGGACTATCTCGATCTGCATTATTCGGCCTACCTGCTGGCCGTCGATCTGGATGACCAGATACGCCATGCGGATTTCATCCGCGAAGCCGACAGGCAGGAACGGCCTCTTGCCACGATGGTGAAGCCGCATACATTCGAGGCGGTGACGGAGATCACGGTGTTCGCGCCGGATCACCCGCGCCTCCTGTCGATCATCGCTGGCGCGTGCTCGGCGGCGGGAGCGAACATCGTCGATGCGCAGATTTTCACCACCACCCATGGCCGCGCGCTGGATACAATCCTGATCAACCGCGAGTTCGATTTCGATGCCGATGAGCGCCGCCGCGCCGAAAGCGTGCGCAGGCTGATAGAGGATGTGCTCTCGGGCAAATCCTATCTCCCCGAAATGATCGAGAAGCGCGCCAAGCCGCGCCGCGGCACCCGCGCATTCCGCGTCGAGCCGCGCGTGGAGATCGGCAACACCCTGTCGAACCGTTTTTCCGTTGTCGAGGTGAAGGGCCTCGATCGTCCGGGGCTGCTTTCGGAAGTAACCGAAACGCTCTCCGACCTCTCGCTTGACATTGCCTCGGCACACATCACCACGTTTGGTGAAAAGGTGATCGACACGTTTTACGTGACCGATCTCACCGGCCAGAAGATCGTCAGCACCGACAGGCTGGACACGATCCGCAAGGCCCTTTTGAAAACGCTGGAAAGCGGTGTCGAGCGACCGGCCAAAGGCAAATCTCGGACGGCTGCCGAATGAGCGGAACGGCGGGGGAGGGAGCCTTGCAGGGCGGCGGCGGGAGCAGCGTTCCGGCATGGATCCCCGGGCCAAGCCCGAGGATGACGAAGAGGAATGTTGTCCGCTTGCGCGCTTGTCTCGGGGCGCTCAGGGTTCCCATTGAGTTCGTCATCCCCGGGCTTGACCCGAGGTTCCATGCCAGAGCAGCCATGCAGGCCCAATTTCTCAGTCGCGGGCGGCTTTCCGCGCCCATTTTCAGGTCTTCCCTCCCATGAGTCTCATCGGAAAATTCGCCAGTGTCGGCAGCGCCACCATGGCAAGCCGCATTCTCGGTTTTGCGCGCGAAGCACTGATTGCGGCCGCCATTGGCGTGGGCCCGGTTACGGACGCCTTCTATGCTGCGTTCCGCTTTCCCAACCTCTTCCGCCGGCTCTTCGCCGAAGGGGCGTTCAACACCGCCTTCATCCCGCTTTTCGCCAAGGAGATGGAGGGCGGTGGTGTGGAGGCCGCACGGCGCTTTGGCGAGGATGTGCTGGCCATCCTGATGACGGTGCTTCTGGCGCTCTCGGCCGCCGCCATGCTCGCAATGCCGTTTCTGGTCTCGACCATCATCGCACCGGGCTTTGCCGCTTCGCCGGAGAAGTTCGACCTGACGGTGATCATGACGCGGATCATGTTCCCCTATCTGTTCTGCATGTCGCTGGTCGCCATGTTCTCCGGCATTCTAAATGCGATGCGCCACTATTTCCTGGCGGCATTGGTGCCGACGCTTCTCAATGTGATTTTGATCGGGGTTCTGCTCGTCGCGCTTTTCTGGCAGTTCGACCCGCGCCAGACGGGCATCTGGCTTGCCTGGGGCGTGTTTGCCTCGGGTCTGGCGCAGCTCTTCTTTCTCATCCAGGGCGCGCGCCGCACAGGCTACTCCATGCGGGTGCGGCGTCCGCGCCTCACGCCGGGTGTCAAGCGTCTGCTTGTGCTCATGGCGCCGGCGCTTCTGACGGGCGGCATCATGCAGATCAACCTCCTGGTCGGGCAGATCATCGCCTCCACGCAGGACAACGCGATCGGCCTCCTGAACTTCGCCGACCGCATCAACCAGCTGCCGCTCGGCGTCATCGGTATCGCCGTGGGCGTGGTGCTTCTACCGGAGCTTTCCCGCGCCCTGAAGGCCGGCGATCACGCCGATGCGCAGCATCTGCAGAACCGCTCCATGGAGTTCGCGCTGGGGCTCACACTGCCGGCCGCCGTGGGGCTCATGGTGATGCCAGCGCCGATCGTCGCTCTTCTGTATGAGCGTGGTCAGTTCACGGCACTCGATACCGCAATGACGGCGGCGGCGCTCGCCGCCTTCGCCAGCGGCCTGCCGGCCTATGTGCTGACGAAGGTGTTCCAGCCGGCTTTCTTCGCGCGCGAAGACATGAGAACGCCGATGTGGTTCTCGCTGGTCACGGTTGTTGTGAACATTGCAGCGAGCCTGCTGTTCTTCCCCGTCTACGGCCATGTGGCGATCGCCGCGGCAACCTCGCTTTCGGCCTGGGTGAATGTGCTTCTTCTGGCGGTCACCCTTTGGCGGCGCGGCGACTTCCGACCTTCGTCGCTGACACTGCGGCGCATCGCTTTCATGCTGCTCGCCAGCGCAGTGATGGGCGTGGTCGTGTGGGGAATGCTGACAGGTCTACCGCAGTTTGTCGGGCACGACCTTCTGTTCGTGCGCATTCTCACCGTTGTCGCCATCGTCGTGCTCGCGGCGGTTGCTTATTTCGGCGTGGCACTCGCGACCGGCGGGATCGACCGGAAGGAGCTCGCCCGTGCCCGGCGACGGGACCGCAAGAACGTCTCCCATTAACGGAATGCGAAGGCGGTGCATCTAGCATCGCCTTCATCATTCGGGGGAGAGGCATGCAGCAACGGCTCTACTATATCGATTTTCTGCGTGTCTCCGCGTTCATGCTGCTGATCGCCTATCACGCTTCGGTCGCCTTCTTCCCGGACATGAAATGGCTGATCGAGGCGCCGGAGGGCAGCGCCACCCTGTCGCTGATCATGAAACATCCGCGCGCCTGGCGGCTTGCCCTGCTCTTCTTCGTGTCAGGCATGGGAACCTGGTTCGTCTACCGGCGGTGCCACGATCTCAGCTTCCTGACCGGCCGGTTCACGCGCCTCTTCCCGCCGCTGATCTTCGCCATGTGCGTCATCATCGTTCCGCAGGTCTGGTATGAACGCATGTATGAGGAGGGCTATCAGGGTTCGTTCCTCACCTTCTGGCTCACGCGCTATTTCACCGAAGGCAAGTATCCGGAGGGGAATTTCACCTGGGCGCATATGTGGTTTGTTGCCTACCTGCTGGTGATGACCCTCGTCTGCTATCCGGTTTTCCGGCTGATCGACCAGCCCTTCATGAAGCCGATGACCGACTGGTTCCAGCGGATAGCCGCCTCGCCCCGGGTCTATCTGCTTTTTCTCCTCCCACTCGTGCTCAATCTGGCGCTGTCACCCGTTTTCCCGCGCCAGACCAATGCGCTCTACAATGACGGCGCATGGTTTGCAGTATGGGCGAGCTGGTTCGGGCTTGGTTTCCTCTTTGCCCGATACCATCAGGCATTGATCGGGACCGTGGTGGGCTTGCGATGGCAAAGCGCCGGGTTGGCAGCAGCGCTGACGGCGGCGCTCTACCTCTTTTCCTGGACAGGAGCCGGCGGTGCATTCATCGGCGACTATGAAACCATGACGCCGCTCTTCAAGACGCTCCTGATGGCGCTGGCATGGACGATGATCCTGGCGCTGTGCGGGTTTACAGCGAAACACCTGAACGCACCGAGCGTCACTGTCTCCTGGCTCAATCGCAAGGTCTTCCCGCTTTATATCGTGCATCAGACCGTGGTGGTGGCAGCGCTCTATTATGTTCTGCCGCTCGGGCTTGGCGTCTGGACCGAATACGCGCTGGTTCTGGCTGCGACGTTTGTCGGCTCGTTCCTGTTTGCCATCGCGGTCGAGCTTCTGCCCGGTCGTGCCGGCCTTCTGGTCGGCCTTCCGCCGCGGGGAAAGCCGCTTCCGGCCGGTGGCGCGGAAACGCAATCGGTGCGTGGGGCTTGATTGCCGGTTTCGCGTCGTTCATAAGCCATGGCGCGCGGTTTTCGCGCTCCACAGGGCATTCAGGAAAGATCCATGAGCGAATTCAGGGAGCTCGTCTTCTCCGGCGTTCAGCCGACGGGCAATCTTCACCTCGGCAATTATCTGGGCGCGCTGCAGAAGTTTGTCGCGCTGCAGGACAGCCATGAGTGCATCTATTGCGTCGTCGATCTGCACTCGCTGACCGCGACCATGGCGCATGACGATCTGGCCGACCAGACACGTTCGATCACCGCCGCCTTCCTGGCGAGCGGCATCGACCCGAAGAAGAACATCGTCTTCAACCAGAGCCAGGTGCTGCAGCACGCTGAGCTCGCATGGATTTTCAACTGCGTTGCGCGCATCGGCTGGATGAACCGCATGACGCAGTTCAAGGACAAGGCCGGCAAGGACCGTGAGAACGCGTCGCTCGGCCTGCTCGCCTATCCGAGCCTGATGGCGGCTGACATTCTCGTCTACCGCGCCACCCACGTGCCGGTGGGCGACGACCAGAAACAGCATCTCGAACTGACGCGCGACATTGCGCAGAAATTCAACAACGACTTTTCCGGGCGCATTGCCGAGCTTGGCTATGGTGTGGAGATGGAGGTGGGCGAAGAGAAGGTGAACGGCTTCTTCCCGTTGACCGAACCGCTCATCGAAGGCGCGATCACCCGTGTGATGAGCCTGCGTGACGGCTCCAAGAAGATGTCCAAATCGGACCCGTCCGACCTGTCGCGCATCAATCTTACGGACGACGCTGACGCCATCGCCAAAAAGATAAAGAAGGCGAAGACCGACCCCGAGGCTCTGCCTTCAGAAGTGGAGGGCCTGGCCGATCGCCCCGAGGCACAGAACCTTGTCGGCATTTATGCCGCGCTTTCCGGTGTCGGCAAGGCCGATGTGCTTGCAGAGTTCGGTGGGCGCCAGTTCTCCGAGTTCAAGCCGGCGCTGGCGGAGCTTGCGGTCGAGAAACTCTCGCCGATCGCCGGCGAGATGCGCCGCATTCTTGCGGATCCGGCTTATATTGACGGTGTTCTGCGTGAAGGTGCTGGCCGGGCGCGCGAGAAGGCGGAAGCGACCATGAAGATGGTGCGCGGGATCATCGGGCTCATCGACGGGTGAACCCGTTGAACACCCCGTCTTGCCGAAAGCCCTTCGCGATGGCAGATTGCGCGGAATTGGCGGGTCACTCGCCGGCGAAACAGGACGTGTGAATGGTCTCCAAGCGACTGATCCGCGAGGCGGGGCACCGCCGCAAATTCCTTGCCATCATTGATGACACGCCCGAATGCGAGCGGGCCGTTGCCTACGCGGCGCGGCGCGCCCAGTCGACAAATGGCGTTCTGGTGCTTCTTTTCGTGATCGAACCTGGCGATTTCCAGCACTGGTTGGGGGTCGAGCAGATCATGCGTGAGGAAGCGACGGCAACGGCCAATGCGGCGCTCGACACGCACGCCACCAAGGTGCGCGAGACAATCGGCATCGAGCCGGAACTCGTGGTGCGCGAAGGCAAGTCCGCCGACGAGATTCACAAGCTGATCGAAGAGGATCAGGATATCGCCATCCTGGTTCTGGCGGCGGGCAGTTCCAAGGAAGGGCCGGGGCCGCTGGTCTCTTCCATTGCCGGCAAGACGGCCGCTTTTCCCATCCCCGTCACCGTCGTGCCGCAGAATCTGAGCGACGAGGAAATCGAAAGCCTGGCATAGGGGCGCGACGCTCCCCATATGTGCGCTTGAACACCGGAGCGATTCCACCTATTTTAGAATCATTCCAAGAAACGCCAGATCGGAAAACCACCATGTTCATTCAGACTGAAGCGACCCCCAATCCCGCGACGCTGAAATTCCTGCCTGGCCGGGTGGTTCTGGAAGAAGGAACGGCCGATTTCCGCGAGGCGGAGTCGGCGGCAGAGACATCGCCTCTGGCCGAGCGGCTGTTTTCTGTCTCCGGCGTGACTGGCGTCTTCTTCGGGTATGACTTCATTACCGTCACCAAAGAGGACGGTCCGGACTGGCAGCACCTGAAGCCGGCCATTCTCGGCACCATCATGGAACACTTCATGTCGGGCCAGCCGGTCATGGCCAAGGCAGGGCTCGGCGGTCTTCCGGTTTCCGACGAAGGCGAGTTCTACGACGAGGCGGACGAGGAAATCGTATCGACCATCAAGGAACTACTCGATACGCGTGTACGCCCGGCGGTTGCCCAGGATGGCGGCGACATCACTTTTCGCGGCTACGAGAAGGGCACCGTCTTTCTGCACATGAAGGGTGCCTGCGCGGGCTGCCCGTCTTCCACAGCCACGTTGAAGCACGGCATCCAGAACCTGCTCCATCATTTCGTTCCGGAAGTTCGGGAAGTCGAACAGGTGCTCTGATTGCTCCCGCGTCAGGATCAAGACAAGAAAAAACCGGGCTCCAGGGCCCGGTTTTTTTCAGGGTCGGATCGATTGACCCCGGTCGCTGAGACGGTTTCTACCGCTTAACGATTACTTTAGCACCAACTTCGGTACGGTTGTAAAGGTCAATGATGTCCTGATTCATCAATCTGATGCATCCCGACGACATTGCCTTGCCGATGGAGCGCCATTCCGGCGTGCCGTGCAGGCGATAGCCGGTGTCGCCACCGCGGTTGAACAGATAGAGCGCGCGTGCGCCGAGCGGATTGGAAAGGCCGGGCGGCATGCCCTGGCGCCATTTCGCCAGCTCCGGCTGGCGACCGATCATTGCAGAGGGCGGCGTCCAGGTCGGCCATTCGCGCTTCATGGCGATGCGTGCCGTGCCCGCCCATTCAAAACCCTCGCGACCGACCCCGATGCCATAGCGCATGGCTTTGCCGCCATCCATCACGAGGTAGAGAAACTTGGCATTGGTGTCGACAATGATGGTGCCAGGCTTTTCCTTGGTTTCATAGGAAACGATCTGGCGATGGTATTGCCGGGGAACTTCATTGATCGGAATGCGGGGAAGCTGGTAGCCAGCGTCTTTCACCGTGCCGTAGTCGGACGTGAAAACCTTGAAAGGACCGCCCGTCGTACAGCCGGCAAGTGCCGTTGCAAGCCCCAGTGCCGCAGCGACGGCGATGGATTTGAATTTCATATGTTCCCCCAGCCCGGATACCTTAATTATGCCTGAAGCGCGTCGTAATCTGATCATCATTGTTAAATTCTTGGTTAACAAATTGCCAAGGCTTCGACTGCGCTGACGTAGCGGAAGCCCCTTATTGACTCTCATTATTGCAAACAGGCAACACAATCCCCAGTTCTGCATTGATGAAAGCGCAGGAGTCGCATCATGAATGTTGGACAGGCCGCCCGCCGTTCGGGATTACCGGCTAAGACGATTCGCTATTATGAGGAAATTGGCTTGATAGCGCCGCAGCGTGCGGGCAACGGCTATCGCGCTTACAGCGATCAGGATCTGCATTTTCTGACATTTCTGAAGCGCGCGCGGGGGTTGGGTTTCTCCATCGACGAATGCCGGCAACTCATGGCTCTTTATCGGGATAAAGAGCGGGCAAGCCAGGACGTGCGCGATATAGCCGTGTCCCATGTGGCGGCAATCGACGACAAGATTGCTGAACTCCAATCCATGCGCGCAGTCCTCAACAAGCTGATCCTTGCCTGCCGGGGCGATGAACGTCCCGATTGCCCAATCCTCAATGACATCGCCGGAGCACGGTAAGGCTTCAAACGGGGCTATGAGGATGGCATAATTCCGCAATGCCGATCATCTCTCCGATTCCCGTCAATCCTCTCGCCGATGGGCGCCAGTCGGATCGCGCCATGGTCATCCGGCGTGGCGTGCAACGCCTGCTGATGAGCATGGGGGCCGTTGTGTTGCCGGAGTTGACGCTTGCCACCGGTCGTCGCGCCGATCTCGTGGCGCTGACGCGGAAAGGCGACATCTGGATCATCGAGATCAAGTCGTCGGTTGAGGATTTTCGGGTAGACCGGAAATGGCCGGATTACCGCCGGCACTCCGATCGCTTCTTCTTTGCGACCCACCCGGAAGTGCCGGCAGAGATTTTCCCCGAGGAGTGCGGTTTTATCCTGTCTGACGGCTATGGGGCCGAGATCCTGCGCGAGCCCGACGAACACCGGCTCGCCGCCGCCACTCGCAAGGCGATGATGCTGCGCTTTGCGCGGGCGGGTGCTGCACGTGTTACCGCTGCGGAGCTTGCCGGCATCGAGGTCCCGCTTGCCGAAGGCGAGGCAGGCTGAGGCTCAGGGCGTGATGGGTGCGCGGCCCGTCGCAAGGGCGTGATCGAGATATTCGACACGGTCCTGCCCGAAGAACGCCTCGCCGTTCAGCACATAGGTGGGCACGCCGACAGCATCGGCCTCGACCGCGTCTTTCGTATTCTGCGCGCGGATTGCGGCAATCGCTTCGCTTTGGGCGGCTTCGAGAATGGATGCGGCGTCGAACTTCTCCAGTTCCAGATACTTCGCCAGCGTGTCGGGATCGGCGATGTTCTCCTCGTTCGCCCACACGGCGGCGAAAACACGCTCCATATAGCTCATGGGGTCGTGCCCCTCGGCGACCAGGGCCGCAATCACATGGTCTGAAAGAGCCGGGTCGACAGGCCAGTGCCTTGGCGTCTTGTTGATGGGCATGCCGCGGAAGTCCGCGATGCGCTGCAGTTCCACCAGCCGCAGCCGCTGGCGAACCGGAGGGCGCTTTGCCGGCGGGACCGCACCGGAAATCTCCCACACGCCCATCAGGTTGACCGGCTTCACCCGCACGTTCGCGCCATGTTTGGACAGAACCGTCCGCAACGGCTGATGACCCAGATAGGTGAAGGGCGAAGCGGATGTGAAATAGTAGTCGACGGTGGCTGGCATGAGTGTCTCCGGTACATTTCAGGACGCAGAATCTAGCGAGCCAGGCGCCGCACCGATAGACGTCAGGACAACACTTTTGCGCGAGCGCGCAGGCCCTGATGCGAGGCCATGAAAGCCTTTTCCTCGTCGTTGGGAGCGCGCGGTGCCGTATCGACGCCGAGCGCGCTCATCAACTCGTCCATCGGAACGAAGCGCTTTCCGCGATAATCGTAGACACCTCCGGTGGTGAGGATCATGGCGGCGATACGTCCGTCCTGGAGGACGAAACGATGCTGTCCGATAATCTGCGTGCCGTCCCACGTCTCGATGGTGGAGACCACATCGAAACGTTGCCACAGGCGAACCTCGCGCACATAGGCGGTCTGCAGTCCACCGAGCAACGGGGCCCAGCCGCGCTCGCGCGCGGCACCGATCAGCCCGCTGCGCAGGAAGATGTCGATCCGTCCCATGTCCGCAAGCATCATGTAGCGGGCGTTGTTGAGGTGGATGTTCATGTCGATGTCGGTGGGCAGGCAGCGGAAGGAGAGCTTGCTCTCATCGCCCAGCCGATAGACGCCCCGGCTCTTGCGTGTAGCGGCCACGCGAAGAAGACGCATCCAGACATACATGATTTTCTTATCCTGATCGGGTTGGCGTTGCGGTCGGTGCCTCGCCTAACGCTTAAGGCGTTTTTGGGAAACAGCCATTTGAGTTGCCGTCGTATCCACCGCCCCGGATGCGGAACGCTACCGGGACGGGGCTTTTCATTTCAAGTCGCGCGCCTCAAGCGGCCTTCTTCTCTGCCGCCTTTTCAGGCGCGAAGCGCTGGTAGAAAGTCTCGCCGCTCTCCGCCATGTCGAGAAGCAGCTTCGGAGCCTTGAACTGTTTGCCATACTTTTTCTGAAGGCGCTTGGTCATGGCGACGAAGGCCTCCGCTCCCATCCCGTCGATATAGGAGAGGGCGCCGCCCGTGTAGGGCGCGAAGCCGAAGGCGAGAATGGAGCCGACATCCGCCTCGCGCGGATCGACGACAATGCCTTCTTCCATGATGCGGGCCGCTTCCAGCGCGATCGTGGCGAGGAAGCGCTCCTGCAGCTCCTCGACATCGATCTTGTCCGGGTTCTTCTGCGGATAGAGATCCTTCAGGCCAGCCCACAGGTGCTTCTTCGCGGGCTTGGCCGGATAGTCATAGAAGCCCTTGCCATTCTTGCGGCCAAGGCGGCCATGCTTGTCGACCAGCGTGTCGATCAGCTCCATGTGGCGCGGGTCGACGGCCTTGGGGCCGAGATCGCGCACGGTCTGCTTCATGATCTTCTGGGCGAGATCGACAGCCGTTTCATCGGTGAGCGCAAGCGGGCCGACCGGCATGCCGGCCATCTTCGCCGCATTCTCCACCATCGGGGCGGGCACGCCTTCGATGACCATGGAGAAGGCCTCCTGCATGTAGCGCAGGACGCAGCGATTGACGTAGAAGCCGCGCGTGTCGTTGACGACGATCGGCGTCTTCTTGATGGCGCGCACATAGTCCATCGCCATGGCGAGCGCCTTGTCGCCGGTCTTCTTGCCCATGATGATCTCGACCAGCATCATCTTGTCGACGGGCGAGAAGAAGTGGATGCCGATGAAGTTCTTCGGTCGCTTGGAGTTTTTCGCCAGGCCGGAAATCGGAATGGTCGAGGTGTTGGAGGCGAACACGGCGGACGGCTTCAGAACCGCCTCGGCCTTCTCTGTCGCCGTTTTCTTGATCTCCGAATCCTCGAACACGGCCTCGATCACCAGATCGCAGCCTTCAAGCTCGGCATAATCGTCGCTCGGCGTTATGAGCGAGAGGAGCTTTTCCTTGTCCTCGGCGGTGGCGCGGCCTTTTTTGATGGCCTTGTCCATCAGGTCGGCGGAATGCGCCTTGCCCTTTTCGGCGGATGCCGTGTCGCGGTCGATCAGAACGACCGGAATGCCGGCTTTGGCCGTGACGAAGGCGATGCCTGCGCCCATGAAGCCGGCACCGAGCACGCCGATCTTCCTGAACTTTTTGGCCGGCACGTCGTCCGGACGGCGCGCGCCCTTGTTGAGCTCCTGCAGCGAGACGAAGAGCGAGCGGATCATCATCTTCGCTTCGGTCGTCTGCATGATCTCGGTGAAATAGCGCTGCTCGATGGTCAGCGCCGTCTCGAAGGGCACCAGCATGCCCTCATAGACGCATTTCAGGATCGCGGCTGCGGCCGGGTAGTTGTTGTAGGTCTCACGGCGCAGAATGGCGATTGCCGGCGGCCAGAGGTTCGCGCCTGCTGCCGAGTAGACGGGGCCGCCCGGCAGTTTAAAGCCCTTCTCGTCCCACGGCTGAACCGGGCTCAGGCCGTCGAGGATCATCTTCTTTGCTGTCTCGACCAGCTTCTTCGGCGCGGCGATCTCGTGGATCAGCCCCATGGCCTTCGCCTTCTGCGGCGTCAGCGTCTGGCCGGTGGTCAGCATCTGCAGGGCTTCCTGCGGTTTCGCCAGCCGCGGCACGCGCTGGGTGCCGCCCGCGCCGGGGAAAATGCCCACTTTCACTTCGGGAAGCGCCATCTTCACTGCCGGGCTGTCGGCTGCGACACGGCCATGGCAGGCAAGCGACAGCTCGAACGCGCCGCCCATGCAGGTGCCGTTGATGGCCGAGACCCAGGGCTTGCCGGAGGTTTCAAGCTTGCGCCAGAGCCAGCCCATGCGGCCGGCATTGTCGAACAGAAGCTTGACCGCCTTCTTGCGGTCCTTGGCCTTTTCCTTCTCGAACTGGCCGAGCATCTTCTGCAGCATGGTCAGGTCCGCGCCGCCGGAGAAGGTCTCCTTGCCCGAGGTGATGACAGCGCCCTTGATCGCATCGCTGCTGGCAATCTGGTCGATGATCGCGTCCAGCTCGTTCATCACCTCTTCGGTGAAGACGTTCATGGAGCGGTCCGGCATGTCCCAGGTGACGAGCGCGATGCCGTCTGCGTCCACGTCAACGGTGAAATTCTTGTAGTCGGTCATGGTCTGATCTCTCCCCGACAGCTCAAACGCGTTCGATGATGGTTGCGGTGCCCATGCCCGCGCCGATGCACAGCGTCACGAGCGCTGTGTTCAGGTCGCGGCGCTCAAGCTCGTCGAGAACCGTGCCGAAGATCATCGCGCCGGTCGCACCCAGCGGGTGGCCCATGGCAATCGCGCCGCCATTCACATTGATCCGGTCATGGTCGATCTCGAAGGCCTGCATGTAACGCAGCACCACCGAGGCAAAAGCCTCGTTCAGCTCAAACAGATCGATGTCCGAAAGCTTCATCTTGGCTTTCTTCAGAAGCTTTTCCGTCACGTCGACCGGGCCGGTCAGCATAATGGCGGGCTCGGAGCCGATATTGGTGAAGGCGCGGATTTTCGCGCGCGGCTCAAGCCCCATGGACTTGCCGGCCTTGCGAGAGCCGAGCAGCACGGCGGCCGCGCCATCGACGATACCCGACGAGTTGCCGGCATGGTGCACATGGTTGATGCTCTCAAGCTCCGGATAACGCTGCACGGCGACGGCGTCGAAACCGCCCATCTCACCGGGCATCACGAAGGAGGGGTTGAGCTGGCCAAGCGCCTGCATGTCGGTTCCGGGGCGCATGTGCTCGTCATGATCGAGAATGGTCAGCCCGTTCTGGTCTTCCACCGGGATCACGGACTTCTTGAAATAGCCCTTGTCCCAGGAGTTCTTGGCGCGCTTCTGGCTCTCAACGGCATAGGCATCCACATCGTCGCGTGAAAAACCATATTTCGTGGCGATCAGATCGGCGGAAACGCCCTGTGGCATGAAGTAGGAGGGAATGCCGACCGAAGGGTCCATGAACCATGCACCGCCGGACATACCCATGCCGACGCGCGACATGCTCTCCACGCCGCCGGCAATGACGATCTCGTCGGAACCGCCGGCGATCTTGGCTGCGCCCAGATTGATGGCGTCGAGGCCCGACGCACAGAAGCGCGAGATCTGCATGCCCGGAGCCGCGTTCGCGTAGCGCGCCTCGAAGGCGGCCGAGCGTGGGATGACGGAACCGGCTTCGCCGACCGGATCGACGCAGCCGAAGATGATGTCGTCCACCTTGGCGGTATCGAGGCCGTTACGGTCGCGCACGGCTTCGAGAACCTTCGCGCCAAGGCGCACGGCGGGCACCTCGTGCAGCGATCCGTCCTTCTTGCCCCGTCCGCGCGGCGTGCGCACGGCGTCATATACATAAGCGTCAGCCATATCGGTCTCCCTGCTTTACCGACCCAACGCGGGGTCGTGCGATTGGTTCAAAGGGTTCTGGCGATCACCAGCTTCATGATCTCGTTGGTGCCGCCATAGATGCGCTGCACGCGGGCGTCGCGATACATGCGCGCGATGGGATATTCGTTCATATAGCCATAGCCGCCATGGAGCTGCAGGCATTCATCGACCACTTTGCACTGCAGATCGGTGAGCCAGTATTTGACCATGGAGGCGGTGGCGGTATCGAGATTTCCGGCGAGGTGACGTGCCACGCAATCATTGTAGAAAACGCGGCCGACCGTTGCCTCGGTTTTCAGTTCCGCCAGTTTGAACTGGGTGTTCTGAAAGTCGATCACCTTCTGGCCGAAGGCCTTGCGCTCCTTCACATAGTCGATGGTGACGGCCAGCGCGCGCTCGATCATGGCGATGGCCTGAGCGCCGATCAGGAGCCGCTCCTGCGGGAGTTGCTGCATGAGCTGCACAAAGCCCTGGCCTTCCTCATGACCGAGAAGATTGGCGGTCGGCACACGCACATCGTTGAAGAAGAGTTCCGAAGTGTCGTTGGACTTGAGGCCGATCTTGTCGAGGTTGCGACCGCGCTCAAACCCTTCGGCCTCGTCGGTTTCGACCACGATCAGGGATGTGCCCTTCGCGCCCTGGCTCGGGTCCGTCTTGGCCACCACGATGACGAGATTGGCTAACTGCCCGTTGGTGATGAAGGTCTTGGAACCGTTGAGGCGGTAATGGTTTCCGTCCTTCTCCGCCCGCGTTTTCACACCCTGAAGATCGGACCCGGCTCCGGGTTCGGTCATGGCGATCGCGCCGATCAGCTCGCCGCTCGCGAGCTTCGGCAGCCAGCGCTGCTTCTGCTCTTCCGAGCCGTAATGGAGGATGTATGGCGCGACGATGGCGTTGTGGAGCGCGATGCCGAAACCATCGACGCCCACATGGCTGATCGCTTCGATGATCGCGCTTTCGTGGGCGTATGTGCCGCCCGCACCGCCATGCTCCTCCGGCATCGAGGCGCAGAGAAGGCCCGCCGCGCCGGCCTTCTCCCAGCTTGCGCGGTCGAAGATCTCCGCCTTCTCGAACGCTTCATAGTGAGGCGCAATCTCTTCCGTCAGGAAGCGGTTCGCCATGTCATAGAGCATGGCGACGTCTTCACCGGCCCAGTCGGGCCGGGAAAGGCCAAGTACGGACTGCGGGTCTGCCACTCTACGCCTCCTCGCTGACAGCACTGCGCTCTAGCGAAAGCACGCTAGGGTCAGGACCTATTAATATGACCACAATGGTCGGCCTGATTTGTGCGGATACGCGAAGCAAGACCACAGGAAGACTTCATGTCTTTCAAGGTCTTGCGACAAAGTAGGCCGTGCAAATCAGGCCGATCCGAAGGACGCTCGATAGACCGGCGACCTGCCACGTCAAACCCCTTGACCGGGGGAAGGACCCCGCTCTGCGGGCTTTTCCTTGCATCTCTTGGTCTATCGATCGCCATTGTGGTCATATTAATGGGTCCTGACCCTAGAACGAGCACGGTTTTCATGCCAGTCAAAACGCCTCTTCCGGCAGTGCCATCATCGCGTCGGCGCCGGTGGAGATACGGGCAAGATGCGCCGCGGTTTCGGGCATGACGCGCTCCATGAAATACCGGCCGGTGGCGATCTTGGCCTCAAGGAACGAGGCGTCGCCATTGGCACCCGCGGCAATCTGCTCCTGCGCTTTCTTGACCATTCGGCCCCACATGTAGCCAAGCGCCACAAGGCCCATCAGATGCATGTAGTCATGGGAGGCCGCACCCGCATTGTCAGGCTTCTGGACGGCGTTCTGCATCAGCCAGAGCGAAGCGGCCTGCAGGTCGTTAAGGCCTTTCTTGAGCGCCTTCGTGAAGGGGGCCATCGCCTCGTCTCCACGATGGGCCTCACAGAAATCACCCACCTCCTTGAAGAAGGCCTGCGCGGCGCGGCCACCCTTGGCCGGCAGCTTGCGGCCCACCAGGTCCAGCGCCTGAATGCCGTTCGCGCCCTCGTAGATCATGGCGATGCGGGCGTCACGCACGAACTGGCTCATGCCATGCTCTTCGATATAGCCATGACCGCCGAAAAGCTGCTGCGCCATGACGGCGTGCTCGAAGCCCTTGTCGGTGAGCACCCCCTTGATCACGGGCGTCATCAGCGCCAGGAGATCGGATGCCGCTTCGCGGTCCTTCTCGTCTTCGGAGAGATGTGCGATGTCGGATTTGAGCGCGGTCCACAGGATCAGCGCACGTCCGGCCTCGTTGAAGGCGCGCATGGTCATCAGATTGCGGCGCACATCCGGGTGGACGATGATCGGATCGGCCTTCTTTTCAGGCGCTTTCGGCCCTGTGAGCGAGCGACCCTGAAGCCGTTCGCGGGCATATTCCACCGCACCCTGATACGCCGCTTCGCCAATGGCATGGCCCTGCAGACCGACGCCGAGGCGTGCCTCGTTCATCATCGTGAACATGGCTTTGAGGCCGCCATGTTCCTCGCCAAGCAGATAGCCGGTCGCGTCGTCATAGTTCATGACGCAGGTGGCATTGCCGTGGATGCCCATCTTCTCCTCGATGGCGCCGCAGGAAACGGCATTGCGCGCACCGGGCGTACCGGCATCGTCGACCATCACCTTCGGCACGATGAAGAGCGAGATGCCCTTCACGCCGGCCGGCGCGCCCTCGATGCGGGCCAGAACCAGATGGATGATGTTTTCCGAGAGATCGTGCTCGCCGGCGGAAATGAAGATCTTCTGTCCTGAAATCTTGTAGCTTCCGTCGCCGTTTGGCACGGCTTTGGAAGTCAGAAGGCCAAGGTCGGTGCCGCAATGGGGCTCGGTCAGGTTCATGGTGCCGGTCCAGGCGCCTTCCACCATCTTCGGCAGCCACTTCTGCTTCTGCTCCTCGGTCCCATGCGCAAGGATCGCTGCGATGGCGCCCTGCGTGAGGCCGGGATACATCATCAGCGCCATATTGGCGGAAACCAGATACTCGCTGACGGCAGAGTGCACCGTGTAGGGGAGGCCCTGGCCGCCATATTCCGCAGGCACGGAAAGGCCCAGCCAGCCGCCTTCGCAATATTGACGGTAGGCATCACCAAAGCCCTTCGGCGTTGTGACGGAACCATCCTCAAGGCGGGTGCAGCCTTCCATGTCGCCTGTGCGATTGAGTGGCTGCATCACGTTTTCGGCCAGTTTCGCGCCTTCGCTCAGGATCGCTTCGACGATGTCCGGCGAGGCGTCGGCAAAGCCCGGCAGATTGTCGTAATTGCCGTAGCCAAGAACATCGTTGAGCACGAACAGCGTATCGCGCACGGGCGCACGGTAGGTCGGCATGAGACTCCTCCAGCTCTCGGAACAAAGGCGCGAACAGAGCTTTCGCGCAGCATCGAAAGCGCTCTAGCAAATTTTGACGTTTGCGTAAACGTCAAAAACGACGCACGGCGTCACAATGCCCCGTGCCGACCAGTGCCGGCACGGTGAGTTCTGGAATGAAACTGAAGCTGCGGCCCCGCAGCGGAGAGCGCGCCGGAGCAATCTGCAGTCAGGTGGAATGGCCTGACATCTGCAGAAATTCAGATGATGACAGGGTGCCGGGGCAGTGCTTCTATGACGCGGCGGACCGGTCCATGGCCTGGCGGTTTGCTCCCGGCATCCGCATCCCGTCCATTTCGGCCGTGCGCGCAAATGCCGGGAGGAGAAAAACCGCTGACGGTGCTTCGCCAGACTTCAGTCCGGATGTGTCGGGCGAAATCAGCCGGCGGTGCCCAGAGCCGAGGCGGTATCCAGCCGGTCGCTGACGTCCGCGATCAGCTTCTTCAGCTCGGAAATGGCATCCTCTATGGAGCGGTGCTGCTTCTCAAGCCGCACCATCTGGCGTTCGGATTTCGTCAGGACGAGTTGCAACTGCTCGACATTGCCCTTCTTGCGGTCCGCCTTGGGGTCGTGCAGATCAAGCACTTCCTTTATGTCGCTCAGCGAGAAGCCGATCTTGCGGCCAAGCAATATCTGCTGGAGGCGGAGCTTGTCGTTGCGCGAATAGAGGCGTGTCGTGCCCACGCGCTCCGGCGTCAGAAGGCCTTTGTCTTCGTAAAAGCGCAGGGCGCGAAGGGTGACGCCGAACTCGCGCGCCATCTCGCCAATGCGGGTGTATTCTTCGGAGGTCTCGGGAGAATCATTTCCCTCGGCGGTCTTTTCGACAGCCATTGCAATGTTCGTCATGATCACTGTTCCGTATCGAATGAACACTCCGGCGGGGGAACCGGAATGGTGACATGCCTGACGGCCAAACTTCGCCGACGGGCGAAGGACGCACCGCTCAGACATGTTTAGAAGGCGGGCTTATGCGTTGCAGAATACGGCATTACAAGGGCCTTTGGCCAAATTGTGAACGGCTTGCCAACAACCTTTTTGCCGGATTTTCGCGCGTATGCTTAATCGCCGGTAAGAAATGTTAACTCCGTGTTTACCATGATCGGGGAATGGTGGACCCGTCAGCAGACCATGCCGTTCGCGTTCGAAGCCTGGGCATGGCGGCCTGACCGTGGGTGTCTCTGAAGTGTTTGTCTTCTGCCTTCCCGGCGTACCAAAGCTGAAGGGCCCGCGCGGCAAGAACTATCGATGGCCAACCGGCAACCGGTGGAGAGGCGGGCGTTCCGATGAACAACAAGCGTTCCTATCTGGAAAACATAAATGCCGGTCGTCGTCGGCGGCCACGGGCCAACGCGTCTCTTGATGAGATCAGCCGCACACTCGAAGAGATGGAGCATCGACTCGGCCGCGCCACCGGTCGTTTCGACCAGCAGGCCGAGGAAAACGAGGTCGCCCGGCGCATCCAGGAACTGTCGGAAACGGTGTCCCAGACCTATGCGCGGCCAAGCGAACGCCCGGCGCCGCACAGGCACAAGGTCGCGCCGCAGGCCTATTTCGAACGCGCAGCGCATGAGCTTGAGCGCAGCCACAGGCAGGAGCGCGAAGTCTCATCGATTGGCAGCATCGCCAGCGAGCTGAAGACCCTGCGCTCGGACCTTCGTGATGCAATGCGCTCCGGCCTCAACGACGAGTTCACCACGCTGCGCCGCGAACTGGCAGGCATTATGGCCTCGGTGCCCAACAGTGCGTTGAGCAGCGAGCTTGTGGTTGAATTTGAACGCCTGTCCAATGCTATCGCACAGCTTGCCGAGCGCAGCGATGACAAGAATGTCAAAATGCTGCGCCTGGAAATGGAGGAGTTGAAATCGTCCATCTCCAATCTCGCGCGCGAGGAGACGCTGCGGGCCGTCGACCAGCGCTGGGATGCGCTCGACGATCGCTGGAGCGCGTTCGAGGATCGTGTTTCCAATGACATTCGCAGGTGCGACCCGGCGATCGAGATGCTGCATCAGCGCATCGAAGAAATCGCCCATGCGGTCAATAGCCTGCCGGAATCCCTCTCGATCCAGTCGCTTGAGGACCGGGTACGCACGCTTGCGGGCGCACTCGACCAGTTGCTGGAGCGCAAGCAGCAGAGCAACCCCGAGGTTTATGCTGCCCTGGATGAACGTCTTGACGAGATCAGCAGGGCAATCGCGGCCTCCGCTCCGAAGGCGCAGGCCGCGAGTTTCGATCCACAGCCCTTCGAGCGTATCGAGGCGCGGATCTCCTCTCTCGCCGGTCAGGTGTCCGAACTGCTTTCTGAACGTTCGGGCGGCGAGGCGGTCGGCCAGCTCAGCGAACAGCTTTATTCGTTGTCACAGCGGGTCGACGATATCGCCCGCCGTATCGACATGCCGGAACAGACGGTTGAACGGTTGGCCGGCCAGATCGCCGTCATCGCCGAAAAACTCGATACCGCCCCGCAGCCGCAGCCGCAGATCGCGGAGCACATGCTGCGCGGCATAGAGGATCGGTTCGCGCATCTTTCCCAGCTCATTGAGGAGCGGCAGGGCGATGTCGCCGAGCAGGGCCGGACGCTGGTTGACGAGCTGGAGCGCCGCCTGCAGGAGATTTCCGCGCGGATCGATGAGCGCGGCAATCCGGCTCATGCCGAAGCAGGCATCATGGCGACAATCGACGCGCGCTTCAACGAGTTGGCCGCGCGCCTCGACGTTGGAGCTGGTGAAACCCGCGATGGTGAAGCGCTTCGCGCGCTCGAGGCGCGGCTCGACGACATCTCGGGACGTTTGCAGGCCTCTTCTTCACAGGCCTCTTCCGTCGATCCCGAAGTGATCCGGAATCTCGAAGCACAGGTGCGCAGCCTTTCCGAACACCTTTCGCGCCCCGGTGCCGACCTGCCGGAATTCGAGGATCTGGGCCCGCGTCTGGAGAACATCGAGCGCTCCATTCACGAGAACCGTGCCGCTGTTGTGGAAGCAGCACGGCACGCTGCGGAGCAGGCGATCGGCGCACTCGGAAACGCTTCCCAGGCGGAGGCATTCGATCGCGAGCTGCGGGCCGAACTGCGGGCTCTCGAGGAGCTCACGCGCAAGTCGGACGAACGCAACACCAAGACCTTCGAAGCCATTCACGACACGCTCCTCAAGATTGTCGACCGCATCGGCACGGTGGAAAGCACGTCGAAGGCCGGCGCGGGTGGCGATGCGGTGAAAATTGCCGTTGCAGCCGCACCGTCGATTTCGCCGGCAGGCGATGAGGCCGTGGAAACGGTGACGCGCGATTATGAACCGGCACCAAACCGTTCGCCGGCCGAGGCTGCCGCTGCTGCGGCCCGTGCGGCTCTGGATGAGGACGGGCAGAAGGAGCAGGTAAAGCCAGGGCGCACCTCGCTTCTTGGCGGGTTGTCGCGGGCATGGAGCACGCGCGGCGAAAAGCAGCAGGCTGATATCGAGGAAGACGTTTTCGAAGAGGCCGATGGAAGCCTTGAGGCGGTGGAGCTGGATGCTGAACGCATCAATGAGCCACTCGAACCGGGCTCTGGTGCTCCCGATCTCAATGCAATCCTGCGCCGTGTGCGTGATGAGAAGAAGGCACCGGTTCGCTCGGAGACGGACGACGCTGCGAAATCGGATTTCATTGCTGCGGCAAGGCGGGCGGCGCAGGCTGCAGCGGCCGAGGCAGAGATCCTGAAGAAGCGCAGGGCCGAAGCGACGGAAGAAACCGGCCGCTTCGGTCTCGGGCGCCTCCTGAAGCGCAGCAGAAAACCGCTTATGGTAATGCTTGGAGCCGGCATTGTCGCCGCCGGCGGCTATCAGGTCGGCAAGGCATACCTGTCGAACTCGACGTCCATCCCGATGCCAGTCGCAAGCGATAGCTCGGCGCCGGAGCCTGCAGCCGTTGTGGCCGGCACCAGCTCAAAGGCGGAAGATCGCCGGGTGCGTGTTGTGGATGAGCAGCCGCTGGACGGGTCGACTCCCAACCAGGCAGTCGATGAGACCGTCGACACGCTGGCCTCCATGCCGCAGATGGACGCGCCTGCGCAGGGCAAGTTCGAGGAACCACTTTTAACAACCGAGACGGTCAGCCTTCCGAAAGCACCGCCTGTGGAAGCCGTTCAAACGGTTTCGCTGGATGAAATCCCGATGGATGCCGGGCCGATACCGCTTCGCGAAGCGGCTGCCGAAGGAGATCCGAAGGCGTATTTCGAAATTGCCAGCCGTTATGCGGAAGGACGCGGGACGACGGCGGACATGGCGAAGGCCGTCGAATGGTACACGAAGGCCGCTGAAGCCGGCTTCGCGCCCGCTCAATACCGGGTCGGTGATCTCTACCAGAAGGGTACCGGTGTCGAGCGCGACGCGGCAAAGGCGAAGATGTGGTTCCAGCTTGCGGCGCAGCAGGGCAATGCAGGTGCCATGCACAATCTGGGTGTTCTCTATGCCATGGGTGCCGACGGGCCGGCAGACAACAGCTCTGCCGCACGCTGGTTCCTTGAAGCGGCGGAGCATGGCGTCAAGGACAGCCAGTTCAACCTTGGCATTCTTTCGGCCAAGGGCATGGGGGTGCCGCAGGACCTGACCGAAGCCTATAAGTGGTTTGCCATCGTCGCCAATGGCGGTGACAGGGATGCTGCCAGCAAGCGCGACGAGATCGCGGCTGCCCTTTCGCCTGAAAAACTGGAACAGGCGAAAAACAAGACCGCTTTGTGGAAGGCCAAATCCATCGATCCTGCCGTCAACATGGTCGATGTGCCTGAATCCTGGCGTGAGAGCCGTGAGCTGACCGCCAGCGTCGACATGAAGAAGGCGGTCACCAACATTCAGCTCATCCTGAATCAGCAGGGGTTTGATGCGGGCAAGCCGGACGGCATCATGGGCGCCAGGACCAAGACGGCGATCAGCGCATTCCAGAAGGCCAACGGCATGACGCCGACCGGAGAGGTCGATGAGGCGCTGGTGCGCGCACTTCTGGAAAAGAACAAGGCAGCGGCTGCTGCTCAGTAAGGCGGCTTCGCATTTGATGGACAGCCGGCTTTTAGGGTCATGACCCTAAGTGTGTCCGAACGGACGCACTTCACCTTCGCCGGGCAAGTCGTTCAAACTTTTCCCGATTCGGAGACAACTCGGTTTGACTTCGTGATCGCCAGAGCGCAGAACGGAAGCACGCATAATGCTTCCACATCTCGCCCGGCGCCGCCGTCGGGGAAACAGTTATTCGGGTGCCGCGGGTGGGTATTTATCTCCCAATCGCCGAAATGTCCGTCAATGTCTTCGTGCTGCTGGCCATGGGCGGCGCGGTCGGCTTTCTCTCCGGCATGTTCGGCGTCGGCGGCGGGTTTCTCATCACGCCGCTTCTGATCTTCTACAACATCCCGCCCGCCATTGCGGTTGCCACTGGCGCCAACCAGGTGATCGCTTCATCTTTCTCCGGCGCGCTGGCGCATTTCAAGCGCAAGTCGCTCGACCTCAAGCTTGGCACGGTGTTGTTGGCCGGCGGCATTGTCGGTGCGTCGCTGGGTGTCTCCGTCTTCGCCTATCTGCGGCGGCTGGGACAGCTCGACCTGATCGTCTCGCTGCTCTATGTGGCGTTTCTCGGCGTGGTCGGCGGTCTGATGCTGATGGAAAGCGTGCGTGCCATCAGACGCTCGCGCGGCGGCCAGACGGTGACGCTGCGCAAACCCGGCCAGCACAACTGGATTCATCGCCTGCCGCTGAAAATGCGTTTTCGCGCCTCAAAGCTCTTTGTCAGCGTGATACCGGTACTGGCCTTAGGGGCGTTCATCGGTTTCCTGGCATCGATCATGGGTGTCGGTGGCGGCTTCATCATGGTGCCGGCGCTGATCTACCTTCTGAAAGTGCCGACCAATGTCGTGATTGGCACGTCGCTATTCCAGATCATTTTCGTGGCGGCCTTCACGACGATCATTCACTCGACGGCCAACCAGACCGTCGACGTGGTGCTCGCTTTTCTCCTCATGGTCGGTGGCGTTGCCGGTGCGCAATATGGCGCAAGGGTCGGGCAAAAGCTTCGCGGCGAGCAGTTGCGGGCGCTTCTGGCGCTGCTCGTTCTGGCGGTGGCGCTTCGTCTGGGGTTCGACCTCTTCGTTCGGCCCGAGAGCGTCTACTCCCTCTCTATGGGAGGGGTGTGAGCGATGCGTTTTGCAATGCTATCCACGCTTGCCCTTCTGGTGCCCGTGCTGGCCGCCCGGGCGCAGGACCACATCCCGGAAAACATCCAGATTGGTCTGTCCACGGACCAGGTTTCGATCACCTCGGATTTCAGCGGCGCGGAACTCACAATTTTCGGCGCGCTGGACAACGCCGACCCACTGGTTTCCCGGCAGGGGCGCTACGACGTGATCGTGGTTCTGGAAGGGCCACCGCGTGCCGTAACGGTGCGCAAGAAAACCCGTGTCACTGGCATGTGGATCAACACGGAGTCCGTCATCTTCCGCGATGTGCCGGCGTCCTATTCCATGGCGCTGACGCGCGCGCCCC
The DNA here is from genome assembly GCF_056431025.1 of Nitratireductor lacus. Taxonomy (NCBI): domain Bacteria; kingdom Pseudomonadati; phylum Pseudomonadota; class Alphaproteobacteria; order Hyphomicrobiales; family Phyllobacteriaceae; genus Nitratireductor; species Nitratireductor lacus. The sequence continues at coordinate 253,327 of NZ_JBWKMB010000002.1, forward strand.
AGGACATCACCGCGCCGGATGGCTATCGGCAGCTCGCGCTTGGGGCGGACAATCTGCATCTGCAGCCGCTCGATGCGGATGGCGATCCGAAAACGATCGAGGAGTTCACCCGTGCTTTGCGGGAGCGTAAAGAGGCCGAGGGGCTCTATTCGACGCGGGCGGGCGCGGTGCGTTTTCTGTCGCAAAGCCTCTTCCGGGCTTCGCTGCGGCTGGCACCCAACGTTGCGGTCGGCACGCACAGGGCCCGCGCCTTTCTGTTCCGCAACGGCATGTTCCTGCGCGAGACGTCGGCCCAGCTCACCATCCGCAAGGCGGGGCTTGAGCAGCGCCTCTATCAGTTTGCCCATCAGAACAGCATGCTCTACGGCATTCTGGCGGTGCTGATCGCCATCGTGACAGGCTGGCTCGGGCGGTTGATTTTCCGCAAGGACTGATCCTGGCGCAATTCCAGGAAAAGTGGGTACCAGTTTTCTGTTGGAAATTGCGCAATAATAACAAGATGGAGCGGAGCGACGTTTCCATGAAACGGTGCACCGCTCTAGCGCAGCATGCTGCCGGCAATGGCGTAGATGCCCTGCCGTCCAAGCATGTAGGCCGCGAGCCTTTCACGCGCGAACAGACCGGTGAAAGCGCGGTCAAGCACATTGAGGGTGCCGGTCAGGCTGCCGAAGGCGGGCATGATGAGCCGCTCCCCGTCGGAGACAAAGCAGGCCCGCCGCACCGAGCGCCCGCGTCTTACGATGCGCGCTCCCGGATGCAGGTGCCCGGCGATCTCGCCGGGGCCGGCGCCGCGCGCGGGCTCGTGGCGAAAGGTGAGGCCTTCGACGGCGATTTCCTGCGCGCAGCGACCGGGCAGATATGGTGGCGGTGCAGGGTCGTGGTTCCCGGCGATCCAGTGCCAGTCGCGCCTGCCGATGATCCGCACAAGGTGATCACGGAACGCTGCCGGCATTTCGGCGGCTCCGTTTTCGTCATGAAAGCTGTCGCCGAGGCTGATGACCATCTCGGGATCGTAATCTGCCAAAACGCTTTCGAGCCGCGTCAGCGTCGCAGCGGTGTCGTATGGCGGCAGCATCCGCCCGCGCCTGGCATAAGCCGCCCCCTTTTCCAGATGCAGGTCGGAGACGACCATAAGGCCCATCGCCGGAAAGAACAGCACACCGCGCCAGTCGCACACGGCCTCGTGGCCGGCGATCCGGACCGTCAGCGCCGTGCTTGCATCGGTTGCGGGTGCAAGGCTGTTCATGCCTCAAGAGCCTCCTGCATTAGCTCCTCGCCGGAAAGCCGCGAAGCTTCGCCGAGCAGTGCCTCGTTGGCGTCGCCGGCCACGGCCTCCTTGCCGATCTCCAGCATGATGGGCACGGCCAGCGGCGAAATGCGCGTCAGCGATTTATGCACGATTCGTCCCCGAATGCGCGACAGCATCTCGCCCAGTCTCCTGACATCGAGTAGCCCCTGCGCGGCGTCCGCCCATGTGGCCTGCATGAGAATGTGGTCGGGCTCATGGGCCCGCAAAACGTCGTAAATGAGATCGGCTGAAACGGTCACCTGCCGGCCGGTTTTCTCTTGTCCGGGGTGGCGTTTTTCGACCAGCCCCGAGATCAGCGCACAATTGCGGAAGGTGCGCTTCAAAAGCCAGCTGTCGGCGATCCATGCCTCCAGATCATCGCCCAGCATGTCCTCGTCCAAAAGCGCGGCCAGACTGAGCTTGCCGCTTTTCAGCATGACGCTCATATCGTTGAGGCCCCATACGGCAATGGCATAGTCGTTGGCGACGAAGCCCAGCGGATGTGCGCCGTCACGCTCGAGCCGGCGGGTCAGGAGCATGCCGAGCGTCTGGTGTGCGAGCCGTCCTTCGAACGGGTAGAGCACCATGTAGAAGCGGTTGCCGCGCGGAAAGGTTTCGACCAGAAGGTCTTCGCGGCGCGGCAGAATGGACTTGTCGCGCTGGATGGCGAGCCATTCGGCCACCTGCGGCGGCAGCGCCTTCCAGCGCTTCGGGTCCGCCAGCATGGCGCGCACCTCCGCTGCCAGATAGGTGGAGAGCGGAAACTTGCCGCCGGCATAATAGGGCACTTTGGCGTCCTCGCCGCCGCCAGCCGAAACGAGGCACTCATTCTCGCGGATACCCTCGAAGCGGAGCACCCGGCCGGAGAACAGGAAGGTGTCGCCCTGCGTGAGGGTTTCGAGGAAATATTCTTCCACCTTGCCGAGCACCGGCCCCCCGCGCGAGGCGTTGCCCCGGCCGCGCCGCACCATGCGGATGTTGAGCATGGGGGATTCCACGATGGTGCCGACATTCAGCCGGTATTGCTGGGCTATGCGGGGGTTGGCGATGCGCCATAGCCCGTCCTTCGTCCTGCGGATGCGGGCATAGCGCTCATAGCTTTTCAGCGCATAGCCGCCCGTCGCCACAAACGCGACAATCCGGTCGAACGTCTCCCGGTCGAGCGCGGCATAGGGGGCCGCCCCCGCCACCTCGCCATAGAGCACATCGGCGTCGAAGGGGGCGGCGCAGGCCGAGCCCAGCACATGCTGCGCCAGCACATCGAGCGCCCCTTCCACCAGTGGTGGCGTGTCCTGTGCGCGCAGATAGTTTGCCTCAAGTGCCGCGCGGCACTCCATCACCTCAAAACGGTTTGCCGGCACGAGGATTGCGCGGCTCGGCTCGTCCATGCGGTGGTTCGAGCGGCCAATGCGCTGCGCCAGCCGGCTCGCCCCCTTCGGCGCGCCTACATGCACGACCAGATCCACATCGCCCCAGTCGATGCCGAGATCCAGCGTTGACGTGGCGACAATGGCCCTTAGGCTGTTGGTCTCCATCGCCTTTTCGACCTTGCGCCGCTGCCCGACATCGAGCGAGCCGTGATGCAGCGCAATGGGCAGATTGTCGTCGTTGGCGCGCCACAATTCGCGAAACAGAAGCTCGGCCTGGCTGCGCGTGTTGACGAAGAGCAGGGTGGTGCGATGCGTCTTGATCGCCTCATAGACCTTCGGAATGGCATAAAGCGCGGAGTGCCCGGCCCAGGGGACGCGCTCCTCCGTTTCCAGAATGGTGATGTCCGGCTTTGCGCCACCGGACACGGTCACGATATCGGCCATGGTGCCGGGCCTGTCCTGAGGCACCAGCCAGCGGCGCAGTGCTTCAGGCTCGGCAACGGTCGCCGAAAGCCCGATGGTCTGCAACTCCGGTCGCAGACGGCGCAGCCGCGCAAGGCCGAGTGAGAGCAAATGTCCGCGCTTGGAGATCACCAGCGAATGCAATTCGTCGAACACGACGAATTTGAGGTCCGAGAAGAAGCGCTCCGCATCGGGCGAGGCGATCAGAAGCGCAAGCTGTTCGGGGGTCGTCAGCAGAATGTCGGGTGGCGCATGCTTCTGCCGCTGGCGCTTGTGGGTGGGCGTGTCGCCGGTGCGTGTCTCCATGGTCACCGGCAGCTCCATCTCGGCCACCGGCATGTTCAGATTGCGCTGAATGTCGACGGCGAGCGCCTTGAGCGGCGATATATACAGCGTGTGAACGCCACGCCGCGCTTCGCCGGGGCGGGGTTTTGGCCGGTTTGCAAGATCGGTGAGCGTTGGCAGGAAACCGGCAAGCGTCTTGCCGGCACCCGTCGGCGCGATCAGCAGTGCCGAGCGACCGGCCTGTGCGCGCGCCAGAAGTTCGAGCTGATGCGCGCGCGGCTGCCACCCACGCGTGGCGAACCACTCGCTGAAGGGCGCTGGCAGGAAAGGCGCGGCAATGCCGTCAATGGGGTGCGTCCGGTGTTCCAAGATGGGTTAGAACTAAACCAGAACAGAAGTCACGCCAAGAGGGGCTGTCGGCATCAGCCAGGATATCTGAAACAGGGGCGAGGATCAGACGCTGTCGCTCACCGCGCTCCAGGCAGCGGCGCGGCGCAGAATGTCCTGAAACTTTTCACCCGCCTCTTCCAGCGTGCCGGAATTGTCGATCACCGTTGCGTCTTCCACGGCGAGCTCCTTCGCGTGCGCCCGTTCGAGACGCGCCAGCACTTCCTCGCGGGTCTCGCGGCCACGGCTTGAAAGCCGCTCGGCAAGGACCTCGCGGGATGCGGTCACGATCACGGCAATGACATTGCCATAGCGTTCACGCAGGAGCGGGATGACGGCGCGGGAAACGTTGGCGACTGCCACATGACCTTCGCGCACGATGCCGTCCACGCTGGCGGGCAGGCCGTATTTCAGCCCGTTCGCTTCCCAGCTTACAGCGAATGCGCCTCTGCTTTCCGCCTCGTCAAAACTGGCGCGGGTGAGGCAGTCATGGGCCTCGCCGGCACCGTCCATCTCGCGGGTGATGACACGGCGCACGAAGGTGACGTCGCTGTCCTGTGGCCCAAGTCGCTGGCGCGCATAGTCCATCACCGAATCCTTGCCGGCGCCCGAGGGGCCGGCGACGGCGATGAAAACGCCGTGTCGGATCGGGAAATCCTGCTCGTCGATGACGCGCTCCAGCGTGGCCGAGGACCTCATGCCACCCGCGCTCCTTCGCGCCAGACCGAGCGCACGATCGGCACATGCTCGTCCACCCGCACGCGGATCATGTCGCCGCGACGGCCCTGTTCGAGAATGCCGCGATCATCGAGCCCGACGGCTTCTGCCGGGTTCTTCGAAACCATGGCGACAGCCTGCGGCAGCGAGATGTGCTCCACCGTCTCGCCGAGAGCAAAAGCGGCCTGAACGAGGCTGAACGGGATATAGTCCGAGGATAAAATGTCGAGCGTCTTGCCTTCCGCCAGACTGCGAGCCGAAACATTGCCGGAATGCGATCCGCCACGCACCACATTGGGCGCCCCCATCAAAACCTGCATGCCGGCCTCGCGCGAAGCCCTGGCGGCCTCCTGCGTGGTGGGGAACTCGGCGACGCGCACGCCCTGCGTCGCGGCTTCGTCCACATGCTCCATCGTGGCGTCGTCATGGCTTGCCAGAATGATGCCGTTGTCCCGGCAGATTTCGGCAATGGCGTTGCGATGCCTGCTCGAATAGGTCTGCGACTGGGTGATGCGCTTGTCGCAGAACTGGCGGAAATCCTCTTCCGTCATGCCGGTCTTGTTCATGTAGTAGACCTTGTAGGTCTCGATGCTGGTGAACTGGCGCTGGCCCGGCGAATGGTCCATCAGTGAAGCCAGCTTTACCCGGCTGTCGTTTCTGAAAAGCTCGAAACCCTCCAGACAATCGGGCGCGGAGACCTCGCAGCGCAGATGCAGGAAGTGGTCGGCACGCAGGCGGCCCGCTTCCACGCTGTTTTCGATGGCGTGGCCGAGCTCGCGCATTTCCGGCGCGCCGAGATTGCTGTCTTCATCAAGGCCGATCCGCAGCGCGTCGAACACGGTGGTAATGCCGGATGCCGCAATCTGTGCATCATGCGCGAGCACCGAGGCGATTGGGTTCCAGCGCACTTTCGGGCGTGGCGCGTAGTGGCGCTCCAGATGGTCTGTGTGCAGCTCGACAAGGCCCGGCAGGACGTAATCGCCGTCCATATCTTCACCGACAGAGGTATTGCCTGTGGCAATGTCGACGATGCGCCCGTCACGGATCGAGATGCTGCCTTCGATCACCTCATCGGGCAGCACGATGCGGGCATTTTTGAGGACCAGTTCGTTCGTCATTATCAGGCAGTCTTTCTTGTCTTGCTCCAGCCGAGCGTCTGGAAGGATTTCACCTGGAACGGCGCGCCCGGCTCCGACTCGATGAACAGGGCCAGCGAGCCAATCTCCAATGGTTCCGACAAAAGCGGCCCGAAGAAGGCATCGATGGCGCGTTCCATGCGGGGCGCTTCGGCCTGTGGCACGCGTCCGGTCAGGGTCATGTGAAAGCGGAATTCCTCGAACACATAGGGATAGCCCCATTTGTGCAGATTCTTGAGCTGTCCGGGTGAGAGGTTTTCCGGGTTGCGCCGTTCAAGCTCATTGGCCGTCAGCGGCGCGCGGAAGGGTTCGAAGCTCTCCACGATGCTGCCCGCCAGCGCATCCAGCCGTTCAGACCGTTCTTCCGGCACCAGCGCGAAGAAACCGTCCAGTCTGCGCACCACCGCGCGCGGGATCGTTACCGGTTCCATCTGCGCGCAGAACTTTGTCAGCGCCTGGATCAACCCCTGCTCGCTCTGGCCTTCGGCAAGCCGGAACGGGGCTTTCAGCGTCGCGTGAAACCCGTAGCGGCGTGCCGCAGCCGTGTGAAACGAAATCTCCGCAGCCGAGAACGGCCCGGCCTCCACCGGGGTCAGCGGCATGCCGGTAAAGGCGTCACGTCCCAGCCAGCGGGCGGCGGCCCGCGTCAGCGGGTCGTCTTGTTCAGGTGTGAAGTAGATTGCGTAGCGCATGAGCTTTTCCTCGCCGATTGCGGTGCAATAGGCGATTTGTGTGACAGGTTAACGAATCCCTCGAAAGGACCACAGAAGCTATCAGCCAATTTCCGCTGCGTCATCATCCACCTCATTGCCTGCCGATGAGGCGCTGGCGCAGCATGTTGGAAATATTGTCGAAGACGAAAACGACCAGCAGAATGAGAAGCACCATGTAAGCCACGTTTTCCCAGTCCTGATTGGTGCGCATCGCCTCCCAGAGCTTGAGGCCGATGCCGCCTGCTCCCACTGCACCGATGATGGTGGCCGAGCGCGTGTTGGACTCCCAGAAATACAGCGACTGGCTCAAAAACACTGGCAGAACCTGCGGCACGACGCCGTAGCGCTGGACCGAGGATGGGGCCGCACCGACGGAGCGCACGCCCTCCCGCTGCTTGTCGTCGATGTTCTCGAGCGCTTCGGAATAAAGCTTTCCGAAGGTGCCGGTATCGGTGAAGAAGATCGCCGAAATGCCGGCCAGCGGCCCCGGCCCGAACGCCCGGGTGAAGAACAGCGCCCAGATCAGCATGTCCACCGAGCGCAGGAAGTCGAACGAGCGCTTCAAGAGATGGTTGATGAAACGGTTGGGCATTATGTTGCGTGCGGCCGCAAAGGCGAGCGGGAAGGCCAGAAGCGAGGCGAACACCGTGCCGGCAAACGCCATGACGATGGTCTGCAGCAGCTTCAGCCACACATCGCCATGCTGCCAGTCGGCATTGTTGACGATGTTGTCCCAGGCAACGGCCAGATTGGAGCGGCCTTCCTCGATGCGGCTGCCGAAGAAGATCGTGCCCAGAACCTCGCTGACCGGCATGCCCCAATAGGGAGATCGCGTGTCGAAGAAGAAGTTCTCCCAACCGAGGAAGCGGCGGCGTATCTTGACTTCGTCATCCTCGATTTCCGCGCGGCCGGCGAAGCCGAAGCGCGCGATCACTTTGGAGCCGGGTGCCCGCTGGCTTGCCCAGTCGGGCAGGGGGCTGCGCGCATGAACGGTCTGCCCCTCTTTGATATCGAGTTCCAGTGTTTCGCCATTGTGCGAGACCGAAACAAAGCCCGGCTGAACGCGGATATGCGTGTCGCCACCGAACGAAACATCGGCGCTCACAATGGCTTCCTCGCGGGTCGCCACCGGTTCCGCCGGTGCGGTGTTTACGGACGGAGTTTCTGATGGCGTGGAAGGAGACGACATGGCACCAAGAAACCCACCGCCGTCCTTCGCAGCCGGTTTCGTGTCCAGCGACCCGAGGAAGCCGGCGCCGCTGGTTTGGCCGCCGTCGGAGCCGGCGGCTGCACTGGTCGTTGCGCTCCGGCGTTCGACGGTCGCCGTTTCCGTCACCACCCAGTCCGGTTTCGGATCGTCGCCCAGCGGCGAGAAACGGGGGAAGGAAACATCCAGCGCTTCGCCGTCATATTCGATGTCCGGGCGCACCTCGTAGGAAACCCAGTCGGCCAGATAGCTTCCGGCGATATCCCAATTGCCGTTGGAGATCACCTGTCCCACCGCAAAGAGCCACCAGGCGAAGACCATATAGAGCGCGACGGCAGCGATGATGAGCGCGGCGCGAAAGCGCTCAAGCAGCGGGCGCTGAAAAACATCCGTGTGGCGCGCGACGATGGCGTTGGCTTCGGTTTCGGTCATGGTCAGCCTCCCCGGCCGAATTCGAATGCCTGCCTGCCGACGAGGCGCCCGCGCAGCCAGGCCGAAAGCTGGTCGACCGCGACGATGGTGCAGAACAGGAGAAGGATGATGGCGAGCGTCTTTGCTTCATGCGTGCGACTGATCGAGAGGCGCAGCGCCTCGCCGATACCGCCGCCCCCCACTGCACCGATGATTGTGGAAGCGCGCACATTGATCTCGAAACGCAGGAGCGCGTAGCTCAGGAAGTTGGGCATGACCTGCGGCACGATGGCGAACCACACGCGCTCCACCCAGTTCGCACCGGCAGCGCGCAGGCCCTCCTCGGCTTTCATATCGGCGTTCTCGACCACTTCGAAGAACATTTTGCCGAGCGCCCCGATCGTATGGATCGAGACTGCGATGATCGCGGGCACGGCGCCGATGGTCAGCACGGCCAGAAAGAAGCCGGCAATGACGATTTCGGGAAAGGCGCGCAGCAGTTCCATGAAACGGCGCACGAAGAAGCGCAGCCAGCGCCGGGTCGTCAGGTTCGATGCGGCCAGGAAGCACAGAACGAAGCCAAGGCCGAAGCCGATCAGCGTGGAAACCAGCGCAATGTTGATGGTCTCCAGCATTTTATAGAAATATTCGGGCAGATAGAACGTCTCGGTGAGATAGATCCGCCCATCGGGATAATTGTATTTCAGGCTGCCATCGTCATAGGGCGAGGGCAGGTCGAAAAGGGCGCGCCAGATTTCCCAGCCATCGCGCGGCATCATCTGTCCCACGAAATCGAACAGATAGGGCAGGCGGTCGAAGAACTTGCCGGCGTTCGATTCATTGGCAAACCAGAGCGAACCACTCATGGCGAGAACCATGAACACGATGCCGCCAATGGTGTAGAGCCGGCGGCGTCCGGCCAGTTCGCGCCAGTGGCGCTCCACGGCCTGGCCGGCTTCGGAAAGAAGCGGGGAATGGGTCGTTGCTGTCATGTCTGGCACGCCTGTGCGACAACGCCGCCGGCACGGGCCGGCGGCGCGTCAGATTGCGGGAAAGGGATCAGGAACCGATCTTGGAGCGACGGGCGTCGATGATCGGCTCGTAGAATGCCGGCGTCACTTCGGTGTAGCCCTTGTAGTCACCGCCCTGGATGGCTGCGAAGCACTCCGGATCGGCTTCCGGCATCTCCATCATGAAGGTCTTGAACTTGTTCTTCATGTCGGCGTCCATGGAGGTGCGAACCACGACCGGGCCGTTCGGGATCAGCGGGGACTTCCAGAGCTCAACCAGATCGTCCATGTCGAGAATGCCCTTCTCGACCATCTTGTGCAGGTTGCCGGAGGTGTAGCCGTCGGAGAACTCGCCAACGCCCGAAGCCCAGGTCGTGCCGGCGTCGAACGTGCCCTTCACAACTTCGAGAACCAGGTTCTCATGGCCGCCGCCAAAGCCGGTTTCGCCAAAGAACTCTTCAACAGAAGCGTTGATGGCCTTGGGGAGCGTGACGGCGGGTACGAGGTAACCGGAGGTGGAATCCGGGTCGGCGAAGCCGAGCTTCTTGCCCTTCATGTCTTCCAGCGACTTGATGCCGGAATCCTTGCGGGCCACCATGACCGAGTGATAGCCGGTCGAACCGTCGGTCTGCACCGTGGTGAGGATCGGCTCAACGGCCTCCGGATCTTCCAGATAGACCTTCGCATAGCCCGAAGCGCCGAGCTCGGCATAGTCGAGCGTGCCGCCGAGCAGGCCCTGGATCACGCCGTCATAGTCGGCAGCCGGGAACAGAGCGACCTTCTCGACGCCCAGAACCTCGGGAAGCTTGTCGACCATGCAGGAGAAGTTGCGCAGGCGGTCGGCTTCGTTTTCGCCGCCGAGAATGCCGATGCGGAATTCCTTCAGGTCTTCGGCCTGTGCGCCGCCGACCATCATTGCGGTGAGCGCTACGGCGCCCATAAGAGCTTTCTTGAACATGACGTCTCTCCATTTGGGTGCCGGCTTTTCCCGCCGGCGGGTTTTCAGGCAGAGCGGCCCGTTACGCGGGCCAGGCGATCCCGTGGGTCAGACGGCGGCGAGCGCCGGTTGAGCCTGACCGGTCGATTTTCTTGCCGGCTGTGGAGCCGGGACATTGATGCTGGTGGAGGTGATCGCTTCGGAAAGCTCCGCGCCTTCCTCGCCGCCGTAAATCGTGCGCACCGCTTCGCTGGTCAGCGCTTCCGGCGGACCGTCGAACACGACAGCACCCTTGGCCATGCCGACAATGCGGTTGCAATAGGCGCGCGCCGTGTCGAGCGTGTGCAGGTTGGTGATGACGGTGATGCCTTCGCGGGCGTTGATATCGGCAAGCGAGTCCATCACCACCTTGGCGTTGAGCGGATCGAGCGAGGCGATCGGCTCGTCGGCGAGGATCACTTTCGGCTCCTGCATGAGTGCGCGGGCGATCGCCACACGCTGTTGCTGACCGCCGGAAAGCGTGCCGGCGCGCTGCAGCGCGGTCTGGGCGATGTCGAGGCGCTCCAGCGCGGCGATGGCGCGGATGCGCTCCTCGCGGGTGAACATGTTCATCAGGTTGAGAACGGTGGAACGATGGTTGAGGCGCCCGAGCAGGACATTGGTCAGCACGTCGAGGCGCGGCACCAGATTGAACTGCTGGAAGATCATGGCGCAGTCGCGTTGCCAGCGGCGAAGCTCCGCGCCTTTAAGAGCTGATACTTCTTTGCCCTGAAATGAGATCGAGCCCTCTGAAGGATCGATCAGCCGGTTGATCATGCGCAGAAGCGTCGATTTTCCGGCGCCCGAGCGGCCAATGACACCGACCATCTGGCCCTGTTCGATTTCCAGTTCCACGTCGCGCACGGCCGTGTTCTGTCCGAAGCGTCGGGTGACCTGTCGAATTTCAAGCATTTGCTGATCCCGTTAAGCGCCTTGTTGCGGCTCTCCCGCGGGCTTTCCGCCCTTGTTGCTCTTTCGCCTAATGGGTGTGGATGAAACCTGGATGTCGCCTGGGTGACGGTTTTTTGACAGTGCACAGCTCCGGCAGGTACGGGGTGGTACGCATCGAATGCGGTTCTCTGCCGGATGTGTTAATGGGTCCTGCCCCTAAGGGGCGCTGTCTGGAGGGAAACAAACCATGAGTACGAAGCATTCCGGCACGTGTCTGTGTGGCACGGTGAGATTTGAGATCTCAGGCACATTCGAGCGCTTTTATCTGTGTCACTGTTCACGATGCAGGAAAGGATCGGGCTCCGCCCATGCGGCCAATCTGTTTTCGAGCGAGGCCGAGATCACCTGGCTTTCAGGCGAAGACTGTATCGAGAGTTATCGCGTGCCCGATGCGCGACACAGGAGGAGCTTCTGCCGAAGCTGTGGTTCAGCCCTGCCGAGGGCGGAGGCGGGGGGCGCGATGATCGTCGTTCCTGCCGGCAGCCTAGATACGCCCGTTGATATCCGGCCCAATGCGCATATCTGTCTTTCCAGCCGGGCGAACTGGGATAACGGGCTGGATGAGGTAACCCGGCTGGACGGCCTGCCGGGGTAATGCGCGAAATTGTTAGCGAGGGCCGCAGAGCCGCTTTCTTGCGGCTGCGTACTCGTCCACAAGCCGATCCACCAGCGCGCCTGCTCCGGTGATCTCGCCCACCGCACCGACACCCTGTCCGCTGCCCCAGATGTCGCGCCAGGCCTTTGCATCGGCGCTGGCGAAATTCATCTTCGACGGATCGGCTTCCGGCAGGTTGTCGGGGTCCATGCCGGCCTTGACGATGGAGCCTTTCAGATAATTGCCGTGCACGCCGGTAATGAGGTTGGAATAGACGATATCGGCTGCGCGCGAAGAGACGATCATTTCCTTGTAATCGTCCGGCGCACGCGCTTCGTGTGTGGCGATGAACGGCGAGCCGATATAGGCAAGATCCGCGCCCATGGCCTGTGCGCCAAGAACCGCACCGCCATTGGCGATGGCGCCTGAAAGAAGCAGCGGCCCGTCGAACCACTGGCGGATTTCCTGCACCAGGGCAAAGGGAGAAAGCGTGCCGGCATGGCCGCCGGCCCCGGTTGCAACCGCGATCAGCCCGTCAGCGCCTTTTTCTATGGCCTTCCGTGCATGGCGGTCGTGAATGATGTCGTGCAGCACGATGCCGCCATAGGAATGGACGGCCTGGTTTACTTCCTCGACCGCGCCGAGTGAGGTGATGACGATCGGCACCTTGTGATCCACACAGACTCTCAGATCGTGCTCCAGCCGGTCGTTGGAACGGTGAACGATCTGGTTGACCGCGAAGGGGGCGGAGGGGCGATCCGGGTTCTGTGCGTCATGCGCGGCCAACTCTTCGGTGATCTGCGAAAGCCACTCGTCGAGCTGTTCCTTGGGGCGGGCGTTGAGCGCGGGAAACGAGCCCACCACACCGGCCTTGCATTGCGCTACCACCAGCGGCGGATGCGAGATGATGAACAGCGGCGCGCCGACGACGGGCAAACGCAATGTGTCGAAAACGGCCGGAAGCGCCATTGGCTATCCCCTTAATTGACGTATTCGTAAACGTCAAAGCTTTACAGCATCTCACCCCGTATTGAAAACCTCCGGCCGCACATTTTGTGCCGATGCTTTCTCAGCCGGGCGCGATGTCGTTGTGCCGGCGCGCGAGGAAGTCCTTCATCGCCGCAAGCCCGGCTTCAATGCCCCTGCGTCCGAAGCCAATGCGGAAGCGCCCCGCAGGCGTCTTCATCAGCTCTGAATGGTAGACCGAGGCGGGCAACAGCAGAACGCCCGCCTGCTCCACGAGGTCATGACAGAAGCGCTCGACACCGTCCCGCCCGTTGTAGCGTGGATAGGCAACGCAGCCGCCATCCGGGTGCCGCCAGTCGAACAGGTCCGGATACTCTGCGAAGAAACGATCCATCTTCTCCAGATTTTCTGCGATAAGCGCGCGATTGCGCGCGAGGATCCGGTCGCTCACCGAAAGCGCCATGACCGCCAGCCGTTCGCTCGGGGCGGAATTGCAGATGGAGAGATAGTGCTTGTAGCGCTCCAGCTTCTGCAACAGCGCCGTGTCGCGGCTGGCGATCCAGCCGATACGCAGGCCCGGCAGGCCGTAGGCCTTGGACATGACGTTGAGGGAAACGCCCTTTTCATAGGCTTCCGCTGCCTGCGGCAGGCGCCCGGCCTCGTCGCGTTCGAGCAGGCGGTAGACCTCATCACTAAAAAGGTAGAGATCGTGCTCGCGGCATAGCGCCACGAGGGCCGCGAAATCCTCCTGCGGCATCAGGGCGCCGGTCGGATTGTTGGGCAGATTGACCGAGATGAGCTTCGTGTTGGGACGGATCGCGGCACGCACCGCATCGAGATCGAGCCGCCAGTTGTCGTTTTCCAGAAGCGGAACGCCGGTCACCGCGCACAGCCCCAGCGGCACGGTCTCCGCAGCCTGGTAGTTTGGAACGGAAACGATGGCGTGATCCTCGGATGAAAGCATCACCCGCATGGCCGCATAGATGCCTTCCTCCGCCCCGGCGAAGCAGAGAATGTCACGCGCGGAAAGACCGTCATAGGTGGCGGCAATGGCCTCGCGCAGGTCGGGCGCGCCCCATGTTTCCGTATAGCCGAGCCACAGCGCATCAAGATTTTCGCGCGCGGAAGGCCCGGCCATCTGCGTCAGTTCGCCAAGCGTCATGCTCTCCATGTCGGAAGCGGTCATGTGATGCCGGGCGTTGAACTCCCAGCGGGAAAAGTGAACCTCGAGCGCGAAATCCCGCATTCTGAACTCCTTGGGGCATGATTGGGATGGACATTGAACCGGATTCCACGTGCCTGGGCGGGAGAAGCCGATTGTTCACACCTTGTTATGACCGTTGATTGCATACTCACCAAAGGTTAACCATGGGGCAATGACAGGCAAAGAGGGCAGCCAGCCTTGGACGCGATAGAAAATGCGATAAGAAAGGCGTTCGAAAAGGGCGATGCGAGCAAACGGCCTTTTCGTGAGAAGGTTTATCGTTCTGCCTTTGCCGCACTGGAACGCACGCTCGAAGCGCGCGACGATCTTTCAGAAGACGCGAAGCTCGCAAGACGCGACAATCTGAAGGCTACGATTACGGAGATCGAGACGGAGTTCGTGCCTGCCGCCGCGCCTTCGTCTCCGGCGGCGCCGAAGGCGGAGGCCCCTCCGGTTTCGCAGCCCGAACCGCGTCGGCGACAGGCTTCTTCACCGCACGTATCGCCGGAGCCGCGCCGTGCGCCGCGCCCGAAGGGCGACAATGGCGATTTCGCACCACGGATTGACCCTCGTGACCGCGGCTTCACTCCCGATGAGCCCTCGCAGGAGGATGCAAAGCGCCGTATTCGCGCGGCGCTACCCCGGCAGCGCCGTCCCTACGCCATGCTTTTTCTGGTGGCGACCCTGGTGGCTTTCGCCGGCATTGGGCTCTGGTGGACCATGTCCAGTGGAATCCTGATGTCCAGCGATGAGCGCGACACCAGTGTGCGCAACCCGCCGCTGGCCCTTGAGGAGGACAGTTTTTCAGGCGGCGACGATGCGTCATCTTCCGGATCACGCGGAAGCCGGGCGGCCGGCCAGTGGATCACAGTGTTCGACCCGGCCGACCCGACCAGTGTTTCGGCACCGGACGGCGGCAATATCGACGTGATGCGCAATGACGATCAGATATTCCTGCGCGTAAGCACCGCTGGCAGCGCCGGCATCTCCTTCGATGTCGGACAGGGCGTTCTGGAGACACTTTCCGGACGAAACGCCATTTTCAGCATCGAGGCCCGGGCGCAGGATGGCGAGGAAACGCAGCTCTCGCTGTCCTGCAATTTCGGAGCACTCGGCGGTTGCGGGCGCACCCGTTACGTGGTGGGGCCAACCCGCGCTGACTACCTCTTCGAAGTCGAGCTGCCCAATGAGTCGCCCAGTGGTGGCGGCACGATCACGATCATTCCCGATGCAACGGGCGAAGGGCACGCGCTTGACGTTTTCTCCATCCGCGCTGCCATAGCCACGCGGTAGTTCTGGCTTCTACAGCGCCGCGCGTCTTATAAGACGCGCAAAGGACGCTGTAACACTTTCAAATGAGTTCATTTGAAAGCGACATGCATTAGAGCATCGGATCGAAAAGTGGGATCCGGTTTTCGGATTATTCCAATGCTCCATCAATAGTTTAGATCGTCCTTTGTGCGTCCGGATGGACGCACGGCGATCTAGTCAGCGAGCATGGCCGTCAGCGTTTCAAGCCGGTCTGCCTCGGCTGCCGGTTTGTCCCAGCGCAGGCGGGAGATGCGCGGGAAGCGCATGGCGACGCCCGATTTGTGGCGGGTCGAGCGGTTCAACCCTTCAAAAGCGATTTCCAGAACGAGGCCGTGACCGCGTTCGGCGCGCACCGAGCGGACGGGGCCGAACCGTTCGATGGTGTTGTCGCGCACGTATTTGTCGATCTGCTTCAGTTCCTCGTCGGTGAAACCGAAATAGGCCTTGCCGACAGGCACCAGTTCGGGCGCCTCTTCCGGCCCTTTCCACACGCCGAACGTATAGTCGGAGTAATAGCTTGACCGTTTACCATGGCCGCGCTGGGCATACATCAGCACGGCATCGACGGTAAACGGATCGCGCTTCCATTTGAACCACGGCCCCTTCGGGCGCCCCGGCACATAGGGGGAATCGCGCCGTTTCAGCATAACGCCTTCGATGACTGGGTGGGGCGGCGCGCGGCGCCTGGCATCCAGATCTTCCCAGCTTGCAAAGCCGACAAGCGGCGAGAGGTCGAAACGGTCCTGCGACAAGGCCGGAAGCGTCTTTTGCAGTGCCGCCCGGCGATCGGTGAAGGCAAGGGAACGCAGATCCTCGCCTTCGATCCGCAGAAGGTCGTAGCAGCGCAGGAAGACCGGGTATTCGGCCAGCATCTTTTTTGAAACCGTTTTGCGGTTCAGGCGCTGCTGCAGATCCGAGAATGTTCCGGTCCTGAATCTTGGATTTCCGACCAGAAGCTCTCCATCCAGCGTTACTTCGGCCTGGAATTCCGCCAAAAGGTCCGGAAACGCGCCGGAAATATCGTCTCCCGTGCGTGAATAAAGCCGCTTTACGCCCTCTTCACAGACCGCCTGCACCCGAATGCCGTCCCATTTCCATTCGGCCGCATAGTTAGCCGGATCGAGCTTTGCGAGGTCGCCGTCGCCGACCGGATGAGCGAGCATGACAGGGCGGAACAGCGCCCGCGCATCGCTAACGGGTTTTCCGGCTCTTCCTTCGAGCCAGGCGAAGAGCGCTTCATAGGGTGGTTCGAGCCCATGCCAGAGCTCTTCGATCTCGCCCACATCGCGGTCGCCGAAAATGGCCAGCGCCTGCTTTGCAAGCCGAGCGGAAACGCCGATCCGCAAGCCGCCGGTCGCAAGCTTGATGAGCGCGAAACGGGCGGAAGGATCGAGCCGGTCGAGCAGGCCCGCGATGACGGAGGGTGCCTCGGCCCGTCCAAGCCTGGAGAGCGTTTCAACGATCTCCGAGAGCGGAGGTGGCCGGGTCTCGCCCTCGGTTGCGGATGGCCAGACAAGCGAGATGGTCTCGGCGAGATCGCCGACATAGTCGTAGGAGTAAGCGAAAAGCACTTCGTCCATGCGCTCGCCGATCAGGGTGCGAAGCATGGCGGGCTTGACGGCGGGAAAGTCGAGCCCGCCGGTCAGCGCGGCCAGAGCGTAGCCACGGTCGGGATCGGGCACGGCGCGAAAATGATCCGTGAGAAGCCGGATTTTCCCGTTGCGCGACGGGGTCAGGACAAGGCGGTCGAGCAGATCTGCAAAGCGCTGCATCACTCGGCCTCGTCTTCATAGCCGACGAGATTGAGCGGGCGGGCCATGATACCGTTCAGTTCACACCAGCGCACGATGGCCTCCTCGCGTCCATGCGTCACCCAGACCTCGTTCGCTTCCGTTTCGCGGATGGTGGCGGTCAGCTCGTTCCAGTCGGCATGGTCGGAAAGGATCAAAGGCAGCTCGACACCGCGCTGCTTCGCGCGCTGACGAATCCGCATCCAGCCGGAGGCGAAGACATTGAGCGGGTCGGCGAAACGCCGCGTCCAGCGTTCACCGAATACGGATGGGGGCGCGACGACAACCCGGCCCGCGGCGCGGTCCTCGATGCCTTCCTCGACCGTTGCGGGTTCAAGTTCGCCAAGATCGATGCCCTGCTCCTGATAGTAATGGCAGAGCTTTTCCAGCGCGCCGTGAATAAGGATGGGCGCATCATGGCCGGCTGCCCGCAGGAGGCTGATGACGCGCTGGGCCTTGCCGAGCGAATAGGCGCCGAGGATGTGCGCGCGCTCGGGAAACTGCGTCAGCGAGGCGGTCAGACGCCGTATTTCGCTCATGGGGTCGGGATGGACGAAAACCGGCAGGCCGAAGGTTGCCTCGGTGATGAAGACGTCGCAGCGCACCGGTTCGAACGGTGCACAGGTTGCATCGGGATGGCGCTTGTAATCGCCTGAAGCGACAATGCGCAGGCCATTCTTCTCGACCGCGATCTGTGCGGAACCGAGCACATGGCCCGCCGGGTGAAACGAGACGGCGACGCCATCCTGCTGAAGCGGCTCGCCATAGCCGATGGGCTGCCGGCTTGCCGCAAAGCCCGCGCCGTAGCGCAGTTCCATGATATCGAGCGTCTCCCTCGTCGCCAGAACATGTCCATGTCCCGCGCGGGCGTGGTCCGCATGGCCATGCGTGATCATGGCCCGCTCCACCGGGCGCACGGGGTCGATGTAGAAATCGCCGGGCGGGCAATAAAGCCCCGCCGGACGTGGCTGGAGCAGGTTCTGCGGCTTCATGGCATCAGAAGATAGGATATTTTTCCGGCAGCGAAAGACAGGCTTGTCAGGAGAGATTTCCGGGAGCATAAGCGCTCACCGCCCGCGCAAGGGCCCTCCCGGAACACACGCACCGCATGAACCCGCTCACCTTTACCTCGGGCAATCTCCTGGCCGACCGCCGGGCCGAATACGCCGAAATGCTTTTCGAAACTGGGGATTTTAAGGCTGCCGCCACGCTTCTGGGCGACGCGCTGCAGCTCGCGCCCGGCTGGGCGGCCGGACACTATCGCCATGGGGAGATGCTTGCTGAAGCCGGCGAAATCGCTGCCGCCGTGGAAGCCTGGCGCACGGTTCTGCGGCTCGACGCCAAAGACCGGCTTGGGGCAGCGCTGAAGCTGGAGCTGCACGGCGCGCTGGATGGGCTTGGTGCTGCGCCTTCCGCTTTCGTCGAAGCGCTGTTCGATCAATATGCGGATACATTCGACACCGCGCTGGTGGACAGGCTCGGTTATCGTGTGCCGCAATTGCTGGACGAGGCGCTTCTGCGTGTCGGCAGGGAAAGCTTCGCCCATGCCGTTGATCTCGGTTGCGGCACCGGTCTGATGGGCGAACGACTGAGAGCCCGTGTGAGCTTTCTCGAGGGGATCGACATTTCCGCGGAGATGCTCAGGCGGGCAGAAGGCAAGCAGATCTACGACCGGCTGGCACGGGCGGATCTGTCAGCACTCGCCGATCTTCCGCGCGCGGCAGATCTGGTGACGGCGGCGGATGTGTTCATGTATCTGGGGGCACTTGAAAGGCTGTTTGCCGTGGCCGGTGCATCGCTCGCGCCGGGGACGCTGTTCGTCTTCTCGGTCGAGCATCACACGGGCCCCGAAGCAATGGTGCTGCGTGCTTCGCGCCGCTACGCCCATTCCGAACCACACCTGCGTGCGGTCCTTACCGAAGCCGGGTTCGACCCCGTGCTGCTCGAGAAGGCGACGATCCGGATGGACCGTGGAGAACCGATAGAAGGTCTGATCGTGGTCGCAGAACGGGTTGGCAACGAGACCCGGCCCGCCGATCCCGCCATCATCTCCCACCGGAAAGAGCGGCCTCGGGCCCATTAGAGCGTTTCACCGTTTCACGGAAACGCCACTCCGCTCTATCTGTTGATTTCCTGCATTTGTGCTGACGTCAGGTGATTCCACCTGACTGCAAAATGCCCTAGTACTACAGTTGCAATTGATGCCAAATCATGATTCATCTCAGGCATTTAGCTTGAGGAGAATTTGGAATGTCTGTTTCGGACTGGGCTGGATCCG